>JAEWYG010000226.1 GCA_023395755.1 Actinomycetes bacterium
CGTATGATCGAATGCATCGTCTTTATCATAGGTTGCCAGCGCATAGTCGTAGAGAGAATAAGCGCTTTTCCGCCCGACAACGGTACAAGAACCTTTATAGAATTTCAGCTTCACCGTACCGGACAGACACCGCTGCGTGGAAGCCATAAACGAGTCGATAGCTTCCTTCAAAGGAGAAAACCACTGGCCATTGTAAACGGCGGTGGCCCAAGCCTGCTCCATGCCCAACTTGTAGTGCAGCACCTCCCGTTCCAGCACCATATCCTCGAGAGCCTTGTGCGCCTGTATAAGTGCCAACCCACCTGGCACCTCGTAGCACTCGCGACTCTTTACGCCCACAAGCCGGTTCTCGATCATATCAATACGACCAAACCCGTGCTTGCCTGCAATTTCATTCAGAGCATAAATAACGCCTAGGAAACTTTTCTGGTTACCATTAATCATATATGGCAGCCCCCGGGAAAACACGAGCTCCACGTATTCTGGCTCATCAGGTGCCTGGACAGGATCGGTCGTCATGGTGTAAATATCCGCTGGCGGCTCAGCCCACGGATCTTCCAGGATGCCACATTCGATAGCCCGACCCCACAGATTGTCGTCGATGGAATAAGGCGAGGCCTTTGTCGCTGGCACCTCAATACCATGCTCAAGCGCCCAATCAATTTCCTCGGGCCGCGTATGCAAATCCCACTCCCGTACCGGAGCTAAAATCTCGATGCTGGGATCAAGCATCGTAATGCTCGCCTCGAACCGCACTTGATCGTTTCCCTTACCCGTGCAGCCGTGCGCAATGTATTTGGCTCCAAACTTATGCGCAGCATCAACTAAATGCTTTGAGATAAGTGGCCTTGACAACGCAGATACCAGCGGATACTTGTTTTCGTACATAGCATTGGCAGCAAGGGCCTTGGCTAGATACTCACTGGCAAATGTTTCCCTCATATCAACTACGAGACACTCCAGCGCACCCGATTTCAAAGCCTTTTGTTTAATTTTTTCCAAACCCTCGTGCTCTTGTCCCACATCACCAACAACAGCAATGACATCAAGGTTATTATGAACTTGCAGCCACTTAATACAACACGAGGTATCGAGGCCGCCCGAGTATGCCAGTACGACTTTTTCTTTTTGCTCCGCCATGATAGTAAAACCTTCTCTCTATAGGTTATTCATACAGTAATGCCCGGATCGACGATGCGAGACACAGCGTAGCCCTTATTATTCACGCCCCTTAAAGACATGAAAAACAAGAGATTCCGTGCGCATCGCGGCTTTTCGCGACGGCATGAGTGGCCGGGCGGCCCTCACGACTTGGTGCTGCTATGCAGCGCTTGGTGAGTGGAGGGAGAAAAGCGTCCCTCGAGAAGTATGTAGACGACTAACGTCGTCGCAGTCGGTCGATGGCGCGCTCTACGTCAAGAGCGGCCTCGGGGCTTTCGGCGGCAATCATAATAGTATTGTCGCCGGCAACGGTGCCAAGAGCACCGCGTAAACAGGCCTTATCGAGCGCAGCAGAGACGCCGGCAGCTCCGCCGGAGAACGTCTTCACTACGATAAGATTGCCTGCCACGTGTACCTCTTCAACTAGTTCGGAAACCATGCGCTGCAAGCGCATTTCCTCCGGGAGCACATAATAACCTTCGCGAGACTTCACGAGACCCATATCCATGATGTCCCGAGAGATGGTAGCTTGAGTACAATCGTATCCAGCGGCTTGCAGCTGATCGGCAAGATCACGCTGCGTTTTGACATTATGCTCGCGAATGATGTCGCGAATAATATCATGCCGTTGTTGCCGCTTCCTCATGCCTTGGTTACTCTCTCGTTTCTCGCGGAGAACTATTACATACGGTTTCACAGCCATTCGTCGGATTATGCAGAAAATCGCAATACCGATGAAAAATATGCATTAAATAGTACCTTATGTCGACGCGTTTGCGAAGAAGTAATTTTTTAAAAGCGCAAAAAAATTCGCTAGCACACCTAATGCAACCGAATAAGACGACCTTTAAAGCGCACCGTCTTTTTCATGGAGATAGTTTACCCTAAAATACAGCACAAACGCTCGACAAGTGTGTCTATATCAGCTTTCTGACACACGAGCGGCGGTAGAAAACGCAGCGTATGCGGGCCCGTAGCGTTTAGCAGAAGCCCTGCGGCCAAGGCACGAGCAACCACGTCGTTTGCATCAAGGGTTTTATCGAGATCGGCGGCCACCATCAGCCCTAAGCCGCGCACCTGCCCCACATGCGGCAACTCAGCCAGCCGCTCACGCAGATACGCGCCCATACGCTCAACGTGGTCGGAAAAACCTTCATCCACCAAGGTACGCAGCGTTGCTTGCGCTGCAGCAACAGCCAAGCAGCTGCCACCAAACGTGGAACCATGATCTCCTGGCTGATAAGATGCAGCCACGTCGGCACGCGCGGCGCACATACCCGTAGGCATACCAGATGCCACACCCTTAGCAATGGTAACGATGTCGGGCACAATACCAAAACGTTGGAAGGCAAACGGCGTACCACAACGAAAGACACCTGTCTGTACTTCGTCGCATATCAAAAGCGCACCGTGTTCCTTAGTAAGCTGACGGGCTGCACGCAAGAACGCAGGCGTACAGGGGTGAACGCCGCCTTCTCCCTGAACGCACTCAACCATAACAGCGCATATCTCCTCGCCACGCTCGGAGAACAAAGCTTCAAGCGACTCCACATCGTTAAGTGGAGTATGGGTAAACCCGTCGGGCAGCGGCTGAAACGACTCTTGCTTGGCTGGTTGAGCGGTAGCAGCAAGCGTGGCCATAGTTCGACCGTGAAAACTGCGATCGAGGGTAACGATAACACGCGGTGCACGCGATGCAGCTGTCTGGGCAGCGGTGTCGTCGGCACCGTCCGCTATCACTCTTGCAAGAGCTTGCTTTCGAGCATGCAGCCGAGCGAGCTTAATGGCACATTCGTTGGCTTCGGCACCCGAGTTGGCGAAGAAACTCTGCCAAGGTATTGCGTCAGGAGAGGCTCCTTGGTTAAGCAAATCAGAGAGTTGGCGAGCGAGTTCTCCCCGCCCTTCTACGTAGTAATAGTTGCTCACATGCATAAGGCGAGCTGCCTGGGTGCGAATCGCCTCCACAACGCAGGGATGACAGTGTCCTAGACTTATAACACCGATACCCCCAATAAAGTCGAGGTAGGTATTCCCTTGGTCATCCTCCACTGTCATGCCCCGGCCACGCACCAACTCCACAGGCTTGCGTCCAAACGTGTGCATAACGTAGGTGGATTCCAGTTCTTGTTGCTGCCCAAGGCTCATACGATCAGCTTCTCTCCTGTTTCGTTTCTTGATGTTGGCCCAGCGTCTAGCGCTGTTGGTGATGTTGCATTTCAAGTAAGGCCTGATCCCGGTTTTCAAGCAGCTTCGAAGCAAACTTGCCAAGGGGGTGCGCATCGAACTTACACGATTCCTCAGTCGAGTGCATGGTGGTTCCCACGCCAATACTGGTAAGCAACTCCAGCAACAACGCATGAGGCGTTGTTCCGTTCAGAATGTGCGCACGGAATACACCCGCGTCAAGAGCATGCACGCAAGACTTCAGCTTAGGAATCATGCCTGTGGAAACAATATTGTTCTCGATCATGTACTGAGCTTCGAATACCGTGAGATTGGAAATAAGGGTATCCTTATCCTCGAAGTTTTCATAAAGTCCGTCCACGTCGGTAAGAAACATTACCTTATGTGCTCCGATGGCTGCAGCTATGTTGCCGGCAACCATATCGGCGTTCACATTATAAAATCCACCATCCTCACCCAACGCCACAGAAGCTACCACCGGAATGTAGTCGCCAGCCACAAGATCGTCAAGCAGGGGACGATTGATTCGCGTAATGCGACCCACGCGACCCAAATCGACACTAAACTGCTCGGCTACAATAACGCCCGCATCGGCACCCGATACGCCCACGGCAAAGTTGCCGTGTTCGTTTAGGGCCTCAACAAGCTCCTGGTTTACCTTACCCATAAGTACCGTACGCACTAGATCCATGGCCTCGGGTGTCGTAACACGCTGTCCATCTTTGAACTCAACAGGAAGCTGCATGCGCTCCATTGCCTCATTGATAGCCAGCCCGCCTCCGTGCACAATGACAGGGTTCACGCCAACAATTTTCAGCAGCACAATATCGTTCATCACCTGGGCACGTAGTCTCTCGTCCACCATTGCCGAACCACCGTACTTGATAACTACGGTTTTCCCGGTGATATTCTTGATCCACGGAAGCGCCTCGGCGAGAATTTCTGCTGCTTTACTTGAAGCGCCTTTGGGGCGTGTGTCCTTTGCGTATTTCATGAGCGGTAATCTCCGTTGATCGTAACGTATTCGTGTGTAAGGTCGCACGTCCAAACCGTAGTGGACGCATCACCGGCGCCGAGGTCGACGTCGATGATAATTTCGGGCTGCTCAAAACGTCGCAATGCCTCGGCTTCATCAAAGGGAACGGTAAGCCCCCCTCGACATACGGGCAGTCCCAAAATGTCAATAGCCGCATCTTCCTGCCGAAACACTGCACCCGACTTACCAATGGCCATAGCAATACGACCCCAGTTTGCATCGTGACCATACACAGCCGTCTTCACTAGCGGAGAATTCGCGATAGTGCGAGCAGCAAGGTCTGCGTCGGCTACGCTGGCCGCCCCCGACACGTTTACCGTGATAAGACGCGTGGCACCTTCGCCGTCGGCTGCCATCTGACGTGCAAGATCCTCACAAACGGTAAGGAGGGCTGCAGAAAAAGCCGCGTAGGCAGGGGTATCGAGGGTGAATGGTTCAGCGCCAGCAGGGGCCGCTAAACCATTCGCAAACAAGAAACATGAATCGTTTGTCGATGTGTCGGAATCAACCGTAACCTTGTTAAAGGTATGCGCGGCAACAGATGAAAGCGCTCTATGCAACACGTCGGGCAACACAGGAGCATCGGTAGAGATAACAGCAATCATCGTGGCCATATTCGGCATAATCATGCCGGACCCCTTCGCCATGCCGCCCACCGTAAACGTACAACCAGGATAACCAATAGCGTCACCAGCGAAGGATACCGCTGCCTGCTTCGAGCAGGTATCGGTAGTCATAATGGCGCGGGCCGCATCGGCACCCCCATGAGCCGCGAGACGATCCACAGCAATTGGAATTCCCTTTTCAAACGGCTCGAGTGGCAAATGCACGCCAATAACGCCGGTTGAGGCAACCAAAACTTCTTCATCTGGACAGCCCACCGCTTGGCCTACCATACGAGTCGTTATCCGAGCAGCCTCCAAGCCAGGTTCCCCTGTTGCCGCATTCGCATTACCCGAATTTATCACTACCGCACGCGCCGTGCCGTAAGCAGGCAATCCTGCTTGTGCGCCCAAGTGTTCACGCGACACGGTCACAGGAGCCGAGCAGAACACGTTTTGGGTGAACACTGCCGCACAGGCACACGGTTGGTCGGAAACCACTAATGCCATATCAAGGCGTTCGGGATCTTTACGAAACCCTGCATGAATACCCGAAGCACGAAACCCACGCGCCGCAGTTACACCATCGGAAGCAACCGAAAGCCCCAAGCCTTCACGACTCCGTGCAATAACAGAACTAGATTCACGCAACGGCTCAACGACTGCACCCTGATCGGCAGAAAAGGAAGAACTGATGGTCATAGGCTGCTTCTTTCTCGAACGCGGCTTCAGAACACCGCGGCATTCACTGTTAGTGCTCCGAAACCGCCTATACAGGAACAGCGGTAAAATCAAACCCTTGTCGCTCAGGCAGACCGCAGACAATATTCGCACATTGCAAAGCCTGACCAGCAGCGCCTTTTCCCAAATTATCGATAGCACACACGGCAATAAGCATATGCGCCTGCTCGCTTACTGCAAGACCAATGTGTGCAAAATTTGTACCAGCAACCGAGGAAGTCTTCGGCATGAAGCCTCGATCCAACACGTGCACAAAAGCAGCATTATCATAGAAGTCTCGGTAAAGCGTTGTATAAAATGCGATATCAGTCGGAGCATTGGCGGCAAGCGGTACGTTTACTGTAGAGAGGAGGCCCCGATTTAAGGGTGCCAGATGCGGCGTAAAGACCAAGCGGCCAGCAATGCCGAGAATTTGCTCAATTTCAGGCGTATGGCGATGAGTTCCCACTCCGTAAGCTTCTACGTTTTCGTCTGCAAAACAAAAGTGAGTTCGCGCCGAAGCCTTCTTGCCCGCGCCCGTCACGCCCGACACCGCATCCACCACCACAACTCCATCTTGCGCTTTAAGCCCCGCCCGAATAGCAGGAGCCGCAGCAAGCGACGTTGCGGTAGGATAACAGCCAGCACATCCGACCAGCACCGAACCACCCGCTGCACGTTCGGCAGCAGCGCGGTTTAGATCGTCGCGAAACAGTTCTGGCAACCCAAATGCTGCGTGTGCCAAAAGATCGGGGGCCGTATGCGGTGTCGCATACCAGCGCTCGTAGACAGATGTATCCTTCAGTCGGAAATCTGCCGAAAGATCAATAACAACAGCACCGCGCGCAACAAGAGCGGGAGCCATAGCT
>JAEWYG010000246.1 GCA_023395755.1 Actinomycetes bacterium
TAGGGTGTCCCAAAACGGCCATAATGCGATCGGGGTGCGACAGATGCGTTACCGATGCAAGACCTCCCACAACGGCAAGCGCTACAGCAACAATAGAGGCAAGCCCATTGGTGGATTTAGATAAGCCCGCCATCTCATCGACTGCAACCCCTACCGAAACCCAGGCGCCACAGCTAGCTATCGCCGTAAAAAGAACGAGGGACCATTGGATATCCATACTATTCAGCCCCTTCCATCCACTTGCCATGCATTGCAGTCATGATGTACTTAGTACACGGATTATTCCCCACGTTTGGCAGTTCATGAATATCCGCCGCATCGTACTTTGCCAATTCCTTTGAGACATCTGATCCAGGATTGTCTAAATCTCCGTAGAAACGAGCACCAGCACTGCAGCTCTTTACGCAGGCAGGAAGTTCGCCACCGCTGGTTAAGTGGCCGCATAATGTGCATTTTTCCACCGTTCGAGATTTCTTATTCCAATCGCGAACACCATAAGGACATGCCATCATGCAGTATTTGCACCCAATGCATTTCTCTCGGTCAATCAACACCACATTGTTTCCGTCGCGGTAGCTAGCGCCCGTAGGACAAACTTTGACACAGGGTGAATCGGCGCATTGTTGACACATAGTAGGCAGAGGATAGCGAACCATATTGGGATACTCGCCAAAGGGTCCACGCTGTAGCATCTTATTCCAATGCTCTCCTAAGGCAATGTCATTTTCCATCTTGCAAGTAATTTCGCAAGAATAGCAACCAGTACAACGGTCAAGATTCACAACGATGCAGTTATGCGCCATAGTTGAACACCTCCTCAGTAGGATCACTTGGCTGCGGCATCCAAGGCTCAAACTGCTCTGGCTTAGTCCAAACTCCTTCAGGAGCGGCCTCATCAGGCGTTACCTTTACCTGAAAACCACGCAGCGTATAGGTGCCGTACTCAGGGTTATACGGTTCATCGTTCTTGGTTAGGATATTAATATTCATAACCTTATAGGCACGCTCGGGATCGACGTCGAGCAACTCAGGTGCCCAAAAACGCTCTTGGAAAATAACACCCTTCGCAATAGCGGTGGTCACACGCGCCTTGCCATGAGTTTCTCCACGACGACTGGCAATTGTGCACCACTGCCCATCTGCCACGCCATAAAGAGCAGCGTCATCAGGGTGAATCCACATTTCAGGCACGGGATATATCTCGCGCAAATAAGGAATGTTGCGTAGCGTGCCATGATGGTACATAGGTAGACGGCCCTCGGTTAGAACGAGTGGATACTCTTTATCCGTCAAGGGACTTTCCGCAGGTTCCTTGTAGTAGCACAGGGGCTCATAATCTTTGGATGCGGGCTCTAAAACAAGATTCTTTTCTTCAAAACAATACGACCAAGGGAAACCGGTTCGACCCAAAATAATGTTCGACTCGCAATACACTTCACACTTCTTCGACGGCGTACCGAAGCCCTTCGCCTTGCCCGAAGTTTCATCAATGGCTGCATAGCGATAGTAGGTGCGGTACTCCTTTTCTGTGCACCACTCAAACACACCCTTCTCCGCAGCCTCACTCCAGCTCATCTTGAGATTATTCAAGTGCAGCTTTTGCTTCTCGTATTCGTTTTTGTACATCGGAATGCCATTGGTGCCTTCAGCTGTAAAGGCCTCCTGCGCGTGAACGTTACCCATTTCTGCCATCTTCTGCACAATCTGCGTCCAGATGAGGCCCTCTTCCACTGTCTCAAACAAGTGAGTAACCGCTTGTCGAATAACAACGGCGTTCAACTGCGGGATAGCCAAATTTGTCTCCAACCATTCCGCAGAAGGAAGAAGCATGTCGGCACACAATACGGAGAATGCTGTCGGGTACATATAAACATGGCAGATGAAGTCAAGATTGGGCACTATCTCGTCGAGACAACTGGAATTACCCAACACCACATGCTTGTTGCCAGAGCGTTCGAACCAAGCATGTATCTGGTAAGGATCGCCCTCTTTCATAGCCTTGAATACTGCAGGAATAAACGCCATATCCCAGTCGAGTAGACCCTTGTGCTCCTGCACGCCTAGGCGTTTAAGCATCTTTTCTTTTTTCAAGAAGCGCGGCGTGTTGGGAATCTGATCGCGCACCGGAGACCCCTTGAAACTCTGCAACATAGCACCAGGCTTCTGTATATTACCCATCAAGTATTCTAGATTGAGCGCACCGAGCGCACATTGCTGAGACTGCTCGTATTGATCAATAGGTACACCCTGCATAAGGCCAGACTGACCCGTGGTGTAAATTTCCAAAGCCTTCTCGATTTGGCCTTCATCCAACCAGCAAATCTCAGCGGCTTTAGCGAGCGTAAATTCTTCCACGCTCTCTTTTAATAGCTGACCACCCGTAGGATACTGCTTACCATTAATTTCATACGCACCGAACAAGGGCGGCACAACGCCTTCGTTCATCGGATACTCCAGCACAACAGCCTTATTCTGAGCAGGATCCCAAATGACATAGTCGGTGCTAGAACCCTCTAGACCACATTCCGTCGGCTTCAATGTCAAGCGTGTCTCAGGATTCACCAAATAAGGCATATTGGTCCAATTGGTGCAGAATTCCTTATCGAATTTCTCGTTATCGAGAATCCACCTTGTCCAAGCCATCAGCAATGCAGCATCAGTACCGGGACGAATGGGAAGCCAAACCTCAGCCTTGGCGGCATCCATGGTCATACGCGGATCGATAACGACGGTCTTTAGTCCTTCTTTGCGAGCGCGCAACTCAGCCAAAGCACGACCACCTGTAGCAACAGAGCTGTTCGATGGATCGGTACCCCACAACACAATAGATTCAACAGGAGAGTCGGTAAAATAGTAGTCCCAACCGTTGGAGTCGCTAAAGGACAAGTTATTGGGTTTGCCCATGCCATTAGAAAGTTGAGATGCTCCCATGCGAGGTAGATAGCACTGCGCACAGCCGGGTTCCCATACGTTGGGAGTATTGATAGCCTCGCCGAAGCGCTTTACATTGCTAAAATGAGGGTTTCCACCGCCACCGGTAGACACAGCGACACACTCAGAACCATACTTCTCGTCGATTTCGATCAACTTAGTCGCAATTTCCGTGATGGCATCGTTCCACGAAATACGCTCCCACTTGTTTTGTCCGCGCTCTCCCACACGGCGCATGGGATATTTATTGCGGTTAGGATGATACAGGGCTTGAATACCCGCCATCCCTTTCGCACATAAGCCTCCTCGGCTCATGGGACTTTCGGGGTTTCCCTCGATTTTGATGACGCGACCGTTCTTTACATGGGCCAATACGGCGCAACTTGCAATGCAGGCGCGACACGCTGTTTTGATAATCTTTACTTCACCGCTCGTTTCAGCATATGCTGGGTCGGCATTCACCAAGTCATCGCCCACCGCAACGCCCAAGCCGCATGCAGCACCAAGTGCAGCGGCCGACTTCACAAAACTACGTCGCGTGATGGTGGTCTGTGTCATATTCCCTCCTTCTTACTCGTCTTTTGTTAATTTTTGTATCTCAAATGAAACGTTCGAGTTCAAACAGAACAGCCGAGCAGCGCTTTACTCGACCAGAGACAGCATTCGCCGACCCTCATCTGTGGTTTTCCACGAACCGTCCCACATAAGACCGCCTATGGTTTCTAATCTTGAGATGAAATAACTGGGATATATCTGCTTAGGATTGCTTAAAGCTTCGTTGCCTTTAAGCGTTTGTTCGATATCTATTTTGGTAGCACCACGCAAGCATCGTTCAAGCACAGCAGCATAAGCCGATGCATAACTAGGCGGATCGGTTTGCAGTACTTGATCAAATTGCTTTACCGGTTCAAATTGTACGAGAGCCGCCAACCCAGCCTTAGTAGTTTGCACAATGTAGCCAACTGGCATATCCTGTTTTTCTTCTTGTGACGCATATTCTGGCTCGGAAATCTTCACCGCTTCAACGCCTCCGCAGTCAATCATAGCCTGTAAAAGTACGTGAGCATTTTGGGTGCTAATATCTAACTCAGGCCGCCGATCAATCAGTGCCTCAGCTTCGCGATAAGGCAAACGTTGTTTGCAGACAGAGAGACAGGCATAGAAGGCGCGACTATTGCCATGGTTCGACATAAAGCGTTTAACAATTGCCGCAACCACCTCATCGAAGCACAGCTCATCGTCAATCGTCGCGCTGGACTCAATCGCTTCATTTACCTCAACGCATTGAGAATCTTGCTCCATGTTCTTCCCCATTTCCGATCGCCCTTTATCGCTCCTCCGACTTCCTGCGCCGGGCTGGAGCTTCTTTACCTTACGTCAGGGGATGCAGACAGAAACCGTCCGTAATTCGTGAAATGTTTCATCAAACCTGAATATTTATGGGTGAATAAGAGCGCTAAAACTACCACCAATTATGGATGAGTAAGTAATATGAACTGGGTTTATGCAAACTTGATTGCTCGACAACATTTATCTGCATACTAGCCGCAGATATCAACAACAGCACAATAATATTAAATATGAAATCAGGAAGGCGAGACCGAAATCGGTCTCGCCTTCCTGATTAAGAAGCTTTAGCAGCCCCTTTTAACAACGCTCTATCATTGGCCCGCCATAAGAAAAGTTTAGGCTTACTCTTGCGCCTGACGCGCACGCTTTTTTGATGCCCAACCAGCAACCTCATACTGTTCAGCGCGCGCCGAAGCGAGCGCGTCAGCTGCTACATCCTTCGTGATGGTCGAACCTGCCGCCACGATGGAACCCGCTCCGATACTTACCGGTGCTACCATCATGGTATCGCTCCCAATGAACGCACCGTCGCCAATGACAGTAGCAAACTTATGCTTACCATCGTAGTTGCAGGTGATAGAACCTGCTCCGATATTCACACCCTCGCCAATGGTGGCATCACCGATATAGCTGAGGTGCGGCACCTTCGAACCCTTACCCACCGTAGATTTCTTAATCTCCACATGTGTCCCCGCTTTTGCGTCTTCGCACAGATGCGCTCCAGGACGAAGGTAGGCACGAGGACCACAGCTAGCACCATCGTCCAGCACAGCCTCAACCGCTACTGTTTCATCAACCACACAACCACGACCAATTACCGCGTCCATCAAACGCGAGTTGGGACCAACAACACTATCCTCTCCCACGCGCGTTGCTCCCCAAAGAAACGTTTGAGGCAATAACTCTACATCTTGTTCAATTACCACGTCAGGGCCAATCCACACCTGATCAGGATCGGTCATACTTACGCCAGCAATCAAATGTGAGCGGTTAATACGGCGTTGAGCATACTTTGTCGCCTCAGCCAACTGTAAACGCGAGTTCACACCCAAGCACTCAGCCACATCGTCTGCGGGCAGCGCCAGCACAGGACGTCCAGCCGCACGGCAAATAGCCAACACATCGGTGAGGTAGAACTCACCCTGAGCGTTATTGTCGTCTACTTTACTCAGAGCATCGAACAACGCACGAGCATCGAAGCAATAGAAGCCAGAATTGCACTCGGTAAGAGCCGCTTCCTCCTGCGTGGCATCTTTCTGCTCTACGATGCGCTCCACCTGACTGCTTCCATCACGCACGATACGCCCGTAACCGAACGGATCATCCATATCCATGGTTAGCACAACCACCGCAGCATCGGCCTGCTCGCGCGTCTCGACGAGGCGACGAATCGTATCCGACGTGATCAAGGGACAGTCGCCCGAAAGCACTACCAGCGAACCGTCGAAGTCAGCCAGTGCATCTTTACACACAGCTACCGCATCAGCCGTGCCACGTCGCTCTGGTTGCTCAACAATGGTCGTATCAGCCACCAAGGGCTCAACCTGTTCTCGTTCGTGCCCCACCACCGACACGACGCGCTCCACACCTGCAGCATGAGCCGCATCCACCACCCAACGTACGAGCGGCTTGCCCAACACCTCGTGGGCAACCTTAGGCTTCTTGGACTTCATGCGAGTTCCCGCGCCCGCAGCTAAAACGATGGCAGAAGCTTTCATAACACCCTTTCTAATTCAAAACCTGTGGTGTAATCATCTATAAACCCATGATACTAAGACAGCTACTCGCGGCTTCCTTTATGCTCGCAGGTGTCGGAAAGTACACCATCCTCGCCAAGGTCAACCACGACTTCAAGCACTCTCTCCTCCTTCGCTGCTTCCTCAAGCTCCTTTTTAAGAAGCGGACTATCTATATCACGTAGAAACTCTTCACTTTCGCGCGCCGCATCGAGATGCGCCGTTTGCAGATTCTCGTCATCAGAAGAAATTGCGGTTAGATAGGCGATTCCTTTCTTTTTGTCCGCTTTGGCTTGAAAGAGTAGAAGCAAAAAGCCAATTACCCCGGCAAGAAGCGATGCCATCAAAATACCCGCTTTAGCTGTGGTTATTTCAATTCCACTCGTAAAGGCCAAATTCGCCACAAAAATGGCCATAGTAAATCCAACACCACCTAAAATGCCAGCACCCAGCATATGAATCCAGGTGACATTATCGGGCAGAGAGGCAACTTTCGCTTTAACAACAAGGAAGCTGAACAGCATAATGCCCATAGGTTTACCCAAAAGCAATCCAAGCATTACACCGTATAACACCGGGTCCGAGAAGAAGGCCCCTATGTCTGCGCCCACAAGGCTTACATCAGCATTCGTCAATGCGAACAGCGGCAAAATACCAAAATAGACCCACGGGTACAATTTGTGCTCAAGACGCGTTGCCGGCGGCACCACCTGGCGCGCAACACGACTCAGGTTCGCAACGGTCTCAATATATTCACCTTGAGCCATCACGGGTGTCTCCGGACGGAATACTTCGCGAGCCTCACGTACTTTTTCACCAGACCAGGTAATAAAGCTTCGTAAGTTCACCCGAGAGCCCGAAGGGATAGTAAAAGCCAGCAACACACCCGCGATGGTGGCATGCACGCCCGACATGAACACGCAGTACCACAGCACAACACCTACCAACAAATACGGAAGTAACGAGTAAATATGATTGCGATTCATCAGAGTAAGAACCACCATCACTACAGCAGCAGCTGCAAGCCACATCAGCGATGGACTATGTCCGTAAAAAATCGCAATCACCAGAATGGCAATGATATCGTCGGCAACAGCAAGCGTACTCAAAAACACCCGCACTCCACTTGGCACACGGCTTCCAAGCAGGGCCAAGATACCAAGTGCAAAAGCGATATCAGTGGCAGTCGGTATGCCCCAACCATGAGCCGTTTCAGGGTTCGAAGCATTAAACAGAAGGTAGATAAGTACCGGGACAAGAACACCGCCCACAGCCGCCACGATAGGCAACAGCGCCTGACGAATGTTCGTCAGCTCTCCCACTGTCATTTCATATTTCACTTCCAAACCTACCAGTAGGAAGAAAACGGCCATAAATATATCGTTGATTACATGAGCCAGCGACATACCGGCAAACTGGCTGCCAAAAAATACACCTACCTCCGTATGCCAGAAATCAAGAAACGCCTCGTGCGCGCCCGTATTCGCCACAATCAGTGCGATGACCGCCGCCAGCAGCATTGCACCTGCCGCTTTGGTAGACGAATGGGTAAGTTGGATAAGCTTTCTATAGCGTGCTTGATGCCCTTGCACTTCGCTAATAAACAGT
>JAEWYG010000152.1 GCA_023395755.1 Actinomycetes bacterium
CCGGCAATTTCAAACATAATACGGCCGGGTTTCACGACAGCTACCCAAGCCTCAGGGTTACCCTTACCGGAACCCATGCGGGTTTCAGCCGGCTTCTGCGTGATAGGCTTGTCGGGGAAGATCGTAATCCATACCTTACCGCCACGCTTCATGTGACGGGTCATGGCAATACGAGCAGCCTCAATCTGGCGGTTCGTGATCCAATGGGCCTCAAGCGCCTGGATGCCCCACTCGCCGTGATTCAACCGAGTGCCACCCTTAGCTTTGCCCTTCATGGAGCCACGCTGCACCTTACGATGCTTTACGCGCTTAGGTACGAGCATTTACTTCGCCCCCCTCTCGTTACGGTCGTTGCGACGGGAACGGTTCGGACGGGAGCTACCCTCGAGCGCCGGCTGAGGAGCCTTCTGGCCGGGGAGCACTTCGCCGTGATACACCCACACCTGCACGCCGATGGAGCCCATCGTCGTAGCAGCGGTGGCGAAACCGTAGTCAATCTTGGCGCGCAGCGTATGCAGCGGCACACGGCCTTCGCGATACCACTCGCGACGGCTCATCTCGGCACCGCCGAGACGACCGGAACACTGAATACGAATGCCCTGAGCGCCGCTCTTACGAGCAGACTGAACAGCCTTGCGCATAGCGCGACGGAAGGCCACACGACCCACAAGCTGCTCGGCCACGGACTGAGCAATAAGGCTAGCATCCAACTCAGGGCGCTTAACCTCGATAACCTCGATAGACACCGGGCCACTGGCAACCTTCTCCAGCTTTTTGCGCAGGGTGTCAATCTCGGCGCCCTTTTTGCCGATAACGATGCCCGGACGAGCAGTCGTCACGATGACCTTGACCTTGTCGCCAGCACGCTCGATCTCAATCTTAGAGACAGCGGCACGAGCAAGGTACTTATCCAGGAACTTCCTGATGGCCAAGTCGTTTTCCAGGTTCTTGGCATAGTCTTTGCCGGCGTACCAGCGGCTGCGCCATTCTTCGGTGATGCCAAGGCGGAACCCGGTGGGGCTTACTTTCTGACCCATACGGCTTATGCCTCCTCTCGCGGTGCAACGATGATCGTGATGTGGCTCGTGCGCTTACGAATGCGCGATGCGGAGCCCTTGGCGCGCGGACGGATGCGCTTCAACGTGGGGCCTTCGTCGACGAAAGCGGTCTTCACGATGAGCGATTCCGGGCGCACATGGTGCTGGTGCTCGGCGTTAGCCACAGCAGAGTTCAGCGTCTTGAGGACGTCCTCAGCGATGGCGCGGTCCGTGAATGCGAGGATCTCGCGAGCCTGGATGACGGATTTACCGCGAACCAGATCGACAACGATGCGCGCCTTGCGGGGCGAAACGCGGACGTAGCGTGCTATTGCTTTAGATTCCATTGTTCACACCCCTTCTTATCGCTTGCCCTTGTCGGCGGAGTGACCCTTGAACGTGCGGGTCGGGGCAAATTCGCCCAGTTTATGGCCGACCATAGATTCCGTAACGTATACCGGCACGTGCTTGCGACCATCATGTACGGCAATGGTGTGACCCACCATGTCCGGGAAGATGGTGCTGGAACGCGACCAGGTCTTGATAACGTTCTTCTCGCCTGCCGCGTTCATCGCCTCAATGCGATCGAGAAGGCGCGGTTCGACGAAAGGACCCTTCTTCAAACTTCTACTCACTATTACTCCTTATCGTGCTCGCGCTACTTCTTGCGACGGCGGATGATCAGGCGGCTCGAAGCCTTCTTCTTGTTGCGGGTGCGATGGCCCTTGGTGGGAACGCCCCAGGGGGTAACCGGATGACGACCAGCGGACTTATTCCTGCCCTCGCCGCCGCCGTGCGGATGGTCGACCGGGTTCATAACCGTACCACGAACGCTGGGACGAATACCCTTCCAGCGGTTACGGCCAGCCTTACCCACTTTAATGTTAGCATGCTCGGAGTTGCCGACCTCTCCCACCGTGGCGCGACACGTGATAAGCACGCGACGCATCTCGGAGGATGGCATGCGCAGGATGGCGTAGTCGCCTTCCTTACCCATGAGCTGAATGCTGGTACCGGCAGAACGGGCAATGGCCGCGCCCTTGCCAGGCTGCAGTTCAACTGCATGGATGAGCGTACCGACGGGGATGCTGGCCAACGGAAGCGCGTTGCCCGGCTTAATGTCGGCCTCGGGACCGCTCATGATCATATCGCCTACGCGCAAACCCTTCGGGTGAAGGATGTAGCGCTTCTCACCGTCAACATAATGCAGAAGAGCGATGCGGGCCGAACGGTTGGGATCGTACTCGATCGTAGCAACCTTGGCAGGCACGCCGTCTTTCTGGCGCTTAAAGTCGATGATGCGGTAACGGCGCTTGTTGCCGCCACCCTGGTGGCGCGTCGTGATGCGACCGTTGTTGTTGCGGCCGGCCTTGTTCGACAACGGCGCGAGCAGGGATTTCTCCGGCTTCGTCGTCGTGATCTCGGCAAAGTCCGACACCGTTTGGAAACGGCGACCCGGGCTTGTCGGCTTGTACTGCTTAACTCCCATGTCTATCCTCTCTTCGGATCTTTGCTCGCACGCCTCTCCGTACCCCAAAGATCCTTCGTCGCTTTGTGGGTTCCCGATTGCCGACGTGCGCCTGGGGAGGCTTGGCGCGCTCGACTCCGGTTTGCCACGCGTCCGGGTGTATCCATAACCAACCAGACGCAACCGAGAATTATAAACTCTTTGTTGCTTTCGCACAAGAAACGATTTTTATCACCTTGTCACACACAAGCTGCACACAATTAAAGGCCGACTGCTAACTTTAAGTTGTTACTAACTACTGCTATCGGTTAATTCAGCCTCTCACCGTTATCCGCGACGTCCCTTGTTTTGGGTGTGAGACTTCCCCCGATTTGCAGAACCGGACTTTGCTACTTTCGAGCCATTTGGTTGCGTGACTCCACGCTTTTTTGCTTGGGAAGCAGCGGCCTTTCCGGAAGCTTTTCGGGTATTACCTTTTGCTGCTGCTTTACCTAAAGCTGCCTTGCCAGTAGCTTTTTTGGTAACGACCGATAATCCTTCAGAAGCATTTTTTGCTCTGTCGTTCGTGCGCGATGCTTCCAACTGCGATGGACGCTTAGGTCTTATCAGACACTTCGGCTCATACCCGACAAGATCCATACGGCCAGCCTTTTTCAGCGCTTCAATTACGAGATCGTGATTCTTCGGGTCGCGGTACTGTATAAGAGCACGCTGAAGAGCCTTCTCGTGAGCTGTTTTTGGCACATAGACAGGTTGCATGGTGCGCGGATCGACGCCGGTATAGTACATCGCGGTAGACATGGTAGACGGCGTGGGATAGAAATCTTGCACTTGTTCGGGCATGTAGCCCAAGTTACGCACATACTCAGCCAGCTCAATGGCTTCGTCGAGCGTGGAACCTGGGTGCGATGACATAAGATAGGGTACTAGAAATTGTTTTTTACCCAACTGCTCGTTGGTCTCGGCATATAGTTTCGCAAAACGCTCGTACACAAGATGCTTTGGCTTTCCCATATGGGCAAGTACCGCATCGGACACGTGCTCAGGTGCTACTTTGAGCTGGCCACTTATGTGATGAGCACAGAGCTCACGAATAAATGAATCGCCAGAATCGGCCAGTGCATAGTCAAAGCGAATGCCAGAGCGCACGAACACCTTCTTAACACCGGGTAGCTTTCGTAAGCGACGCAGTAGACCCACGTAATCTCCGTGGTCAACATCGAGCAGCTTACATGGCTCAGGATAAAGACAGCGTTTGTGCGCACAAGCACCTCGCTCATGCTGCTTAACACAAGCCGCATGACGGAAATTCGCAGTTGGGCCACCTACATCGTGGATATAGCCTTTGAAATCGGGATCCTGCACCATGAGTTCAGCTTCGCTCAAAAGCGACTCACGACTACGAGCCTGCACGATGCGCCCCTGATGGAAGGTGAGCGCGCAAAACGAGCATTCACCAAAGCATCCACGGTTACTGGTAAGGCTGAATTTCACTTCCTTGATAGCAGGTACTCCCCCAGCGGCCTCGTAGCAGGGGTGGTACGTACGCATATAAGGAAGGCGATAGATTGCATCCATTTCCGATTGCGTGAGGGGAGCAGCCGGCGGGTTCTGTACGACAAACTCATGATCGGAATACGGCTCAACGAGGCGCTTGCCGGTAAAGGGGTCGCTATTTTCGTATTGAGTAGCAAAGCTGCGGGCATAATCGAGCTTATCGGCTTGCATTTGAGAAAATGAAGGAAGCATAACAGCAT
>JAEWYG010000154.1 GCA_023395755.1 Actinomycetes bacterium
CTTACAAACCCCTCCGCCCCGGCAAAAACGCCCGCCCCCTCGCGGGCGCCGGGAGCTTACGCTTAAGCGCTCGGAGGCTTCGGTGCCGCAGGTGCCGCAGGGGCACCCGGAGCCTTCGGGGCACCGGGAGCAGCAGGTGCCGCAGGGGCACCGGGAGCTGCGTTCGGTAGCGGCTTCGTGCCATCGATGTACGGCGTGAAGTCACACTTACAAAACGGGCAGTTCTTCAGGTTAACGCCGGCCATCATCTGGATGGTCTTGCCGCACTCGGGGCATTTGTTCATGCCTGAGCCGGCGGAAGCATCAGCTGGTCTGAAACACATAAAGGGGGCCTCCATTCAAATCCTCGGTCGATTGCGACAGTCGCTCGTTTCTCAACAACTTCGCCCCGACCCTCTCGCGGTATGTCATATACTTAGTGGGTCCCGCATATCGAAAGCACCACTAGAAGCTGACAGACTCTAGCTTAGAGACCCGCACGGAGGAGACATCGAATCACAAGGACAATTTTGCTCGTCAACCTATCGTCCTACAGGGTTGATTTTCGTCCTACTCCAGGGTTGTTAAAGAGTAAAACACCTGTTCATATGCCTCATTTACAATTCGTTCAACTTTAGGATTCTAGCGCCCGAATGTTATAATCTTCTCGTACAAAAATATGCTCGTATTCGTGCAAAACACCCTTTTATAGGAGAACCATCATGAAGAACAACCGAGTATACTTTCCGAAAGATGCCCTAGCACGCCACGAAGACTTTGATGTCTGGTATGCGGATGGAGAAACGTTTCTTAGCATCAAGAGCACGTGGTCAAAAGAGCGTGACAAAGTAATCATATTTGGTCGCATGGGTGGCGAAATGGGCGGCATCAAGCCCGATGCAAAAGCATTAACCTATTACTTAAAGTTAGAACGATGGGAATATGTTTTTCATACTCTGCACCTTTTCAAACATTACTATGTAAATGGGATGAAATGGCAGATAGATGGTAGCTTACGTAACCCGCCTTTCGACTTCGTCAATGAAGAAGACTTGCACAAAGATGCCCACGTACAGCTTGTTGACTTCAAAAACCGAGGTGAGTGTTACGAAATTAAGGTTAAAGATGTAGCAAAACTACGCATTGCTACTGCCGCAGTCATCGCCATGGGAATCAAAGAGGAATACCTTGGCTTGAGCGAAGGCCTTCGAGACGAAAACGCTTCAAAGTTGCAGAAAGCAAAAAAGTGGCTCATAGCTGACAAGGGTATTGCTTATGAGGATTTACCTTCTCTTGAAGAAAAGGTAACTATCAACGCACAGTAGAGCACGACTCGCTCACAGGACGGCTCCAGGCCCTGTGAGCGAACTTTTAAGACGCTAGAACCCCCTACGATAAGCAGCACGCGTAAGCAACATACCCGCTGCCCCCTAGATCAGCTTCGCGGCAAAGTTGGCACCCAGGTATATGTCCGGCTTATAGACTGAGGACAAAAAGAAACTCCCCGCATACCAGGGAGTTTCTTTTTGTCCTATGAGTGGAGCTGCCTTGCTTTTCGGACAGCACCCACGCTGAAGTGTTAGGGTTGTTTACTTGCCCTTGGCAGCTTTTCTCTTCGCCAGCTGAGCGCCACCGAAGATGAAGAAGTACAAGAAGGGAAGCAGCAAGCCCACTGCCATAAGTGGCAATGCGTAGGGCTGTTTCGACCAGCTGGGAACAACCAGCGGGCATACGATACAAAGAATAGCAAGAATAGCCACAATCACCAGCATAATAATAAGCCGCATGTTGCCATCTTCCTCAGAGGCATTAAGCTTCTCCTCTTCGGCCGCAAGCTGATCCATACTCTTACCAGCCGTCTCCTTCACGAACAGTACCGTACAAATAAACCCAAGTGCGAAAGGAACGATAAGCACGAGCACAACCATACTCCAATTAGGAGCGCCCGCAGCAGTCTGGAAGAGCGCCATGCCAGCAATGCCACCTAGCACGATTGACGAGGCAGAACCACCAAAACGAGCAAATGCCTGACACCATGACGTACCGGTATTGCGGATAGCCGTAGGATAGCTTTCCGGCATCAACGGTTGTACTGCCGTAATAGCGTAATTCAGAGCGAAGCCGAACAGCAGCATGAGCGCAATGCAGATTCCCATGTTATTCGGAACGACAAAGAGAGAACACAGGATAATAGCCACGATGCAGAATAGCCACGAACCAGCCAGGTTGCGCTTGCGACCCACCTTGTCAGACACGAAGCCAACCGCAATATTCGAGGCGATAGCAGCCACGTTGTTCCACGTTTGAAGCGCTACGCTGTCGGCTTGAGAATAGCCAAGACCCACGAACCACGAGGGAATCCAAGCATTCATGCCATACACACAGAATTGACCAACGAAGTAAGCAGACCAAATAGCACAGGTAGCCACGATGAATTTACTTGAGAACAGTACCGTGGGACCAGTCTTGGCAGGCTTTGGTGGCACGATAAGAAGTGCAGGATCGTACTCATGCGACGTGTGACGCGTAGCTTGCTCGATCTGCGTAAGACGCTTGCATGCCATAGCCTTGTTACCAGAATTGGCATACCAATGGGGTGTCTCGTGCATGGTGAAAATAAGCACAATACCGTAGATCAGCGGAATGCCGCCAATTAGGTAGCAAAGACGCCAGTTCGCAAACATAGTTGCTGTGCCACCGTCAGCTGTAACGTAGTTGACCTGATTGGTAAACTCGCCAAGAAGCGGAGTAGCTGCGTTACAGATAGGATTAGCAATAAGACCAGCCAATACCCAGCCCACAACCATGAATGCCATGCCGAACGTTACGAACACACCACGTTGCTTGGACGGCATGCTCTCCGAAAACACCGTCGTTACTACAGGAATACACGAACCAACGCCAAAACCAGCAATTAAACGGAATGCTGCAAAGAACGCAAGATCATTAGCGAACGCCTGCGGCAGGGTAAACAAGCCGTAGAACATAACAGCAGCAATAAGTGTCTTTTTACGACCAATTTTGTCGGACATAATACCACCGACAGCACCACCGATAACCATACCGAGCAGGCCCCATGTAGTCAACGAACCCATGAGAGCGCCTGGGTTTCCATTGTCGGGCCAAAACGTATGGGCCACGAACAAATTGGTTGAATTGACAATCATGAAGTCATAACCGTCGAATATCATGGCGAACGCGAGAAGGATGAATACCACCCACGTATGCGAACTAATGCCTATTTTGTCGATAACCTCTGAGACCGTGAACTCTTTTTTATCCATCAGTCCCCCCTTCAGGGTAAACTCGTGTCATTGGAAGCAAGCTTCAATTGTGCGAACTGAACTGCTTACCAATCTACTTTGGTTTTGCTTCCCCTCTGCGCAGTAGCAAGACCGAAGACCGCACGGTAGTTCTAGGAAATTACAGACGCTTCAGTATTGCAGAAATAACCGAAGCTTCCATAGTTTCGAAAGCCGCCCCTGAACGTCTTCCGCAAACCTGCTCCGAAAACCGTGCTGCAGTCGGAAGAAACGACCGCGCTCCTTCCTCCTTTCTTGATTCTTTTCCGTCAATCCCTCTCGTCCCTCGCACGAAGATTGCTTTAAGACAAGCTACACCGCACAAGAAACGCGCAATTCGAAGAGTACGGAATACCCGCTCGACGGTCATCGTCTCCAAGGGACGCTTTAGTAGCCAGGCATCAATCTCCGAGATCGATTTTTTAAAAAAGAGAGCCACAGCTCGGGACGGTCGAGTTCCGTTGAACACTCATAGCAAAAACCATCGGCCTAAGGGGATGATTTTCGTCATCCTTATTGAAGTATCAACATTATACCACCAGATAAATAACGTTATTTCAATTTTTCTGACAAACGTATTCGGAGTGAAAATAAGCCGATTATCCTTGACCAGAACCGACCCGCCCGGTATGGTTTCAAATTAAGGAAAAGTTACATACGTTCAAGATAAGGTCTGCTTCCTTAGTACAAAAACAGACCTTCACGATCGATAGCACGCAGTGCCGCAGTCACTTGTTGGGGAAATCGCTTGGGGCATAAAAGCCTCACAATCGGGGGAAAAGCGAGGTTCTGCTCATGGCTTTTACGTTTCCGCGCATCAGTATTGTGGTCGATGACGATCAGGGTATGAGTACCCAAGGAGAGCTCAGTACGCTCTCACTGGGGTTTGGTATACATCAGGCATGGATATATACCGCCATGTTTGGGACAACCTCTATCTTCAATATTCCATCACCGGATTTTCTCATCAACAGTCCTACACCCATGATTTCATTCGTGTTTCTCATTTCTATTGTCACGTTCGGGTTATCGCTTTTGATAGCAGGAATAACCGATCAAAAATTTCTCGAGTTTTATACCGCAAAGCGTGTGCTGCTCGCCTCCTGTTTAGTTACCTCCCTTGGAACGTTTGCTGTATTTGCCGCGGGAGCTCCCGGCGCTTTAGGCATAGCTGTTACCGTATTCTCGGGTATTTCAACCGGCGTGGGTTCAGCCCTGTTGCTGCTTTTCTGGGGCACAGCTTACTCACGAACAAGCACCGCCACTATCGTGATAAACACCTCTGTAGCTATTGTTATCGCCGTAGCCATCTATTCATTTGTGCTACATGTTATTCCCACGCCTTTTTCGGGCATCTTAACAGCCTGCCTTCCCTTACTAGAGTTGCCTCTTCTTTGGGGACTAACCCCTGTAAGCTATGCAGTACGCCACGCTATCCCTATTTTCACGGCTCTCCCGGTAAAAAAGGGACCCTTCTCCATCCGCTTGGCACTGCCCGTACTTCTCTTTGGTTTCGCCTTGGGTGCTCTACGCTCCATATCGACACAGATCATTCTTCCATCGTCGGATCTAACCACGCAATTGTTGGCCCTGTTTGCCGGGGGAGCTGCCACCATTTTGCTGATAATAACCGTCTTTTCTATCGACAAGCGAAGCCATTGGGATTTTCTCTTTAGACCGCTTATACCCTGCATTGCCATCACCTTGCTCTTCTTGCCGGCCCTCGCTTTACAAGACTCCATCCTGCCTCCCCTTATTCTGTTGAGTGGCTACATGTGTTTTGAGGCGCTCATGTGGATGTTTTTCGGCGAGATGTCGCAAGAATTTCGCCTATCTCCCATCTTCTTGTTTGGCATTGGTCGAGGCTGTCTTGCATTGGGATCTCTTGCCGGATCGCTCTCGATAGTCGACCCCACCTTCCTTGGGTCGCTCACGCCCTTTGGCGAAGCAGGTGGTGCCGTGCTCATTATGCTGGTAATGGTAGTAGCCTACGCTCTTTTACCCCGTGTTCGCGATATTAAACGTGCAGTCGGGCCGAGGCCTTCAAGCGAGGAACCTGCTATCGCATCATTCAACCGTCGAGTCGAGCAAGTTAGGTGGGAAAATTTCCATAAAGGCATGGTCGGCGACGACGCTGCAGAAGAGAACTCAAACGAAGGTGCCCCCTTGCCTCACCGAGCCACAAAGACCGCTGGAATTACACCAACCATAACAAATGCTACTTCCGGAACCATTGGCTGGGAGCAAAGCTTCTGTGGGTTCGAAGGCACTGCGCATTCAGCCCCCTCTACGACGAGTTTTATCGCGAATACAACAGAGAACAGCAGACCCTTCCGCAGCGACACGTCCGCCTCGCGAGCACCCCTCGCGGAGCCCTCGACTCTCTCAGAGGCCGAGCGCTCACGTGAAAGAGGACGGTTCCGCGCACAATGCGAAACTATCGCCGATCGCTATTTGCTTTCAAGACGGGAAACGGAAGTTATGTTCTTGCTAGCCAAAGGCCATAACGCAGCGTACATACAAGACAAGCTATGCATTTCTAAGAGCACCGCAAAAACGCACATCAGTCATATCTACCGAAAGCTGGATATTCATAACCAGCAAGAACTTTTGGGCATGGTAGAAGAAGCTCGCGACGCCTGGTAAACAACGCACTGCGGCCGCTGCATACTTAATGGCATACAGCGGCCGCAGAAACTATGCTACCTATTATCTATTGTCCCATTACGATACCGGGGCAAAACCTTAAATCGATAGACTGAACAGCAATACAGCCGGGGCCGCCTTGCGTAATAAACGCAGGTCCCAGCTCAAATACACCCACCTGCGCAGCAGGAAAACGTCCCGACAGAAAGTTTGCCGCGATGCTTGCCTGCGCAAGGTTTCCCGCATGACTGACGCTAATATAGCGCCCCTCGCCTGACTCATACGAGGCGAAATCGGATGCAATTGTTTCGACAGCCTTAATAAACGAACGCGCTATTTTTCTTTTCTCAAGACGCGTTCCGTCCTCAGTTTGCACCAAAAGCGGAAACGCCTTTATCATATGCGCAAACTTTGCAGCAAGTGGGGTCAGGCGACCACCACGACGCAGATAATCAAAATCTTCTGGAATAAGATAAGAACAAGCGCTCTCCCTCATTCGCTTCAGCAAACCAACAACCTCCGCAGCGCTGCGACCCTGCGCTACCGCAGCCGTCGCCGCAAACGCAAGCGCCCGCTGCGGAATGCAAAGCGTCTGAGAGTTCACCACGTGCACCCGCTCGGGATGACGAGCCTGCTTCACGAGGCCGCATGCTACCTCATAAGCTCCGGAAAGGCCGTGCGCCATAGAAATATGAACGATCTCTTCGTCGGTATCGTACGCTTCAAGCGTCAGCCCCGGAGGAGGCGACGAGCTTTGTGGCAGGGCACCAGCGCGTACGCGCGCCAAAAAGTCTTCAGACGAAATGTCTTCGTACTCGAGGTAGGTTTCCCCCTCAATAGAAACCGTCAATGGAAGAACCGTCAGACCCCGTCGTGCCCCCTCCTCAATTGAGAACATAACGGATGAATCGGTCACGATCTTCATGGTACCTCTTTCCTTCGTTTGTGCAGCAAGCAACACAACACTGCAGGTAGGCCGCGACCTTGCGTCGCTTGATTGTCTATCATGCGGGAAAAATCGCGCATGCGCAAGAGCGTCGGCGAAAAAGGGAAGCAGGACGCGTAATAAACGAAAATCAATTTACCTTTCACGCCGTATTTTCACGCAAATTGAACAATTCCTGCGTGCTTGAGATGCCGTCAGCGCTACGCTACCCTATCCACTAATTTTCACGATAGGGGCGTAATCCTTGAGGAGCTTTTTAGTTTGGCCCGTCTTGGCAAACTTCACAAAAAGGGTGTCGCCATCAACCTTGGTTACCTTACCACGACCGAACGTCTTATGATCCACCGAATCGCCTAAGGCGAACGTCATCTTCGCAGCTTCTTTCTTGCCAGCATTAGGGCGCACATAAGCCTCAGCACGACGATCGCTGCGACCAGTGGGACCAGAAGCGCTTGAGCGCCCAAACACGCGCCCCTCTCCCGCCTCAGTGCCCGAACCGGCTATGCCGCGACGACTACCACGCTTTTCCCAACCCGTACCGCTAAAGCCCGCAGAACCCACCCCTGAACTTTGGCGCAACTCAGCAGGTATCTCTTGAATGAAGCGCGACGTTGGGTTCGCCGATGTCTGGCCAAATATCTGGCGCTGCGAGGCACACGTTAGGAACAGACGCTTGCGCGCGCGAGTAATGGCTACATAGGCAAGCCGGCGTTCTTCTTCGATACCTGC
>JAEWYG010000024.1 GCA_023395755.1 Actinomycetes bacterium
CTACCCAGATTGATCCAGAACTAGCAATGTTCATCAAAACATCTCTATCTTACTGCTGCCACACTCATGGTCTCTTCGATATAACAATGGGAAGCGTCACGCAATTGTGGGATTTCAAGCAACAGGAAGTTCCCACCAATGACAGCCTGACTACAGCGTTGCAGCACGTAAACTATCAAAACATTACCATAGAAGACTCAGTGGTAACATTACACGACCCACTCGCCTGCATTGATTTAGGCGGTATCGCAAAAGGCTACATAGCTGACAGTCTCTTAGCACTACTACGAAAACGCGGCATTAAGCATGCTCTCGTCAACCTAGGTGGCAACGTGGCCATGATGGGAGGAAAACCCGATGGCTCGCCATGGCGTGTGGGCATTCGGAGACCCCTTCCCTCAAGCGCCCTGCCACTACTTGATTCTTTCGCCACTATCGCCATGCGCGACGGATCTGTTGTGACAAGCGGTATCTACGAACGAGCATTCGAAAAAGACGGAGTGCTCTATCATCACATTCTCGATCCTCGTACGGGGCTTCCTGCGGTTACCGACCTGCTGAGCGCTACCGTAATATCGAGTGCCTCGCTTGACGGCGATGGCTTTACCACAGCCCTCGTTATCATGGGAACCGATCAGGCATTAGACTTCGTCGAAAAAAATCCTTCTCTCGAGGCTGTACTGGTAACAAATAAGGGAGAGGTACTGACAACATCCGGTATCGGCAGCGATATACCGTTTGAGTTAGTAGGATAACAGCCATTAACATGGAAGAGATGTCTTTGCGGGGAACAAGAGACTTCCCAGAAAGCTTATTGGAATAAAAGGAGTGTTTTAAACTGGCTGGCCCGCAGGGATTCGAACCCCGATAGCTGGCACCAAAAGCCAGAGTCCTGCCGTTGGACGACGGGCCAGTTTGAAACGTTGCGCTGCATGTGCGACACCGAAGTTATCGGTGCGATTGCGTGACCAACGTTGAAGTGGTGGGCCGTGAGGGAGTCGAACCCGCGACCTTGGGATTAAAAGTCCCCTGCTCTACCAGCTGAGCTAACGGCCCACATCGCCAGCGTTGCACGCGAGAGCATATTGTACCGGGGCGATCAATTAAGGTCAATGACTTGTTTGCACAAAAGATTAATATTGCTTCGCAATGCCACTACAATGCCACAGCATTGTAGTCAAATGGATAGATACAGAGCAGTACAATTATGAGCGAGACTTCAAAAAACGGCTTCATACAGCAAGAAAGGCAGTGGTGTGCAATGTGGTGCTCGAAAATCCTCGTAGCCTACGACGGTTCGGCTCCTTCAAAAAAGGCTCTGGAGGTTGCTTGCTCTATCGCAGCGCAAGATCGGAGTGTCGAACTCGTGTTGGTGCACGTGTTAAAGCTTTATACAAGTCTCCTTGAAGCTGGAGTCGAAAACCTACTCGTCGACGAGGCAAAAGCCACGCGAGAAGTGCTTGAGAGCTTTGCTGACACACTCCCCAACCCCACCCACGTGCATCTACTGAAGGGGTCTTCGCCCGCCGACCTACTACTGAACTGCGCGCGAGATGAGGGGTGTGATCTCATTATTATGGGCAGTCGTGGTAGAGGCGGCGTCAAGGGTTATCTGGGCAGCATAAGCTATGCTGTAGTACAACAATCTCCTATTACGGTGCTTATTGCAAAAGACACTCCCGCGTCAGGAGTGGAAGGCTAGAAACATGGCAACCGCCAAACTTTGGACAAAAGATTTTACTCTCGGAACCCTCGTAAACTTTCTTCTTATGGTGAACTACTACGGCCTCATGGTGGTCGTAGCCGACTACTCCATGAAAACTTACCATGCGCCTGCCGCCGCAGCAGGTTTAGCTGCCAGTATTTTTATCATTGGAGCCCTGGTTGCACGTTTAATTAGTGGACGCGTAATGGACAGAATCGGACGTAAGCGCCTCTTGGTTATTGGCGCAGTAGGCGAAGTGGTTTTTTCGGCGCTGTACCTTATAGGGCCAGCATTCGCGCCGCTCTTCGCCTTGAGGCTCTTGCACGGATTTTCCTATGGCATATGCTCCACCACCATTGGCACTATCGTCACTTCGCTGGTACCCGACAGCCGCAAGGGTGAAGGAGTAGGCTACTATATGCTATCGGTCACCCTAGGTGCCGCCATCGGTCCGTTTTTGGGTATGTTCCTGACACAGAATGCCGGATTCCAGTTGCTATTCATTGTGTCCGCAATTGTCGCAGCGTTAAGCCTCGGTGCTGCAGCATTACTGAAGGCGCCCGAGAGCAGTCGTAGCAGCATCGAAACAAAAGCGCGCGACATAGCCCGCGAAGAGCGCGACGAGGAAGCTTCGGCATTTCGCGTGCCTCGACCGAACGTTAAAAATTATCTCGAACCCAGCGTGCTATCCATCAGCGCAGTATGCGCTGTGCTGTTCTTTTGCTACTCAAGCCTCTTGGCCTTTCTCACCCCCTTCGCCGCCGAGAACGGCCTAGAAGGACCTGCAAGTTATTTCTTTATCGTATACGCTATCGCAACCTTTGTTACACGGCCATTCACGGGCAAACTGTTCGACCGCAAAGGTGACCGCGCGGTTATGATTCCTGCATTCATTGCTTTCATCGTAGGGATGGGACTGCTCGCCACGGTACATCAGGCGCCAGCTATGCTGATGGCCGGTGCGCTCATGGGCTTTGGCGTGGGTACCATACAAGCAAGCGGCCTTGCCTTAGCCGTGCGCATAGCACCTGACGATCGACTGAGTCTGGCAAACTCAACGTTTTATATCATGCTGGACATTGGTGTTGGCATTGGCCCTCTTCTACTTGGTATCATACAGCCTCTTTGGGGTTATCGCGGTCTGTTCCAAGCTATGTCCTTTGTTGCACTAATCGCACTAATTATCTACCTGTTAGTTAGTCGCAAAAAAGGCAAGATCCGACAAGAACTGGAAAATCAACGATCTCAATGAACGCGAGTGCTTGAAAACCTAAGGCGTATCTTAAGAACCCGTTACACTTTACTTTCAGCATCTGACATGCAGCTTTTCACTAACTTGGTAGACTATACTAAGGAGGAAGCTACTTATTACTCTTTTGCTGTTGGAGGACAACATGGAAAACCCGCAAGCAGGCTGGTATCCCGACCCATCGGGAGATGTAACAAAACTTCGTTATTGGGATGGAATACAGTGGACCGAAAACTTCTCGGACGCCCAGCCAGCGAGCAACATGAACAATGGATACTACACTTCTCCTTGCCCGCAACCTGCTTACGGGCAAACCTACTACCCCACCACACAAAACACCTCCGATACCGATCGCACCTTTGCGCTGATCGCCTTTATCTTCTGCCTACTGTCAACAGTATCCGTAGGATGGCTCCTTTTACCACTTGCATGGATGATTCCCATGACCGTTCATTGCTGGGGTATTTACAAGGGAGAAAAGCCTAACACGATAGCGTTCGGGGTGTGCACGCTTATATTCCTTAGCATAGTTGGAGGCATTTGTTTACTGGTAGGCAAAAAAGACGCTTAATACCGTCTCAACACACTACAGCAACACCATACAGACGTCTTACAAGCAAGGTTTACATTAAAAACCCTCTCAAGTAAAAAGAATCGAAGCCCTTCATGGACTTCGATTCTTTTTACTATTAAACAGGATGGTTCCGGCTTTATGCCGGCGTCGCTGATAACTTCAGGACATCTCCTTGAACTACTGCCGAAAATATCTTTCTTACGTTATGCTCCCTTGCTATCAGCTTCACTTTTAATATTCCCTTTGAATGTTAAGTAGCAAGTAGGAAAAGATGGCACAATCTTCTCTTGTTCCTACGCAAACGCTGCAAGTGACCACCGGGCACGCATAACAAGACAAAGGAAGAGTAAGTATCCCTACTCCACAATAGCAACGAACGTATCCTTATCAGGAGCAAACGACTGCATGGCCTCAATGGTGCGTGCAAACAGATCGTCTAAATCCCAGCCTAGCATTTCAGAACCAGATCGAATGACATCACGACTAACACCAGCAGCAAAACGCTTATCTTTGAATTTTTTCTTCAGCGATTTCACCTCAAAATCCATAACACTTTTAGAGGGTCGCATTGCGATAGCTGCACCAATGAGACCTGTCAGCTCTTCGGCAGCAAACAGGATTTTCTCCATCTGAAGCTCAGGCTTGGGTAACTCAGGATTGAAGTCGGAAGTATGACTCTGAATAGCGCGAATAAGCTCGGCCGATCCACCTGTCGCTTCGATATCTTTAGCAGCAAAAATCGTGTGTAATTCGGGCTGATCATCGTGCTCTTCCCAATCCAAATCGTGCAGCAAGCCTACGATGCCCCAAAATTCTTCGTTCTCAGGATCATATTCGCGCGCAAAGTAACGCATAGTCTGCTCAACCGTCTCACCGTGCTCAATATGAAACGGATCCTTATTATGTTCCTTCAGCAGTTCGAATGCAGCATCACGCGTGATACCAGCTTCTAGCGTCGCCATGGCACCCTCCTTCTCATGTTGAACTATTGCCTGATAGCATGCTACCCCAAAGACGCGTTTCAGTCAGCGTTAGAACACAATACCCAGCGCGTTCACTACAATACCCCAGAACACGCCCATACCATAGAGAGAAACAATGACTATAAGGTTCTCACGCACGCGGCGATTGGTACGCACAAGTACCAATAGGCCCACACCAGCGGAAACCAACAAACCTGCAAGCATAGCACCAGAATTCAAAACACCCTCGACATAGAGCTGCGCAACAACAATACTTGCTGCGCAGTTTGG
>JAEWYG010000025.1 GCA_023395755.1 Actinomycetes bacterium
GCGACTAATCCAATTCTATAAAGGCGGTGCTCGCGATGATTCCGACAGTTCATATCAAACGGTGCTCGGCATGATTTCCGATGGTGCTCCAAATGCGAACGGTGGTGCTGCGGCGTGCGAATAATCATCTGCTCAAAAATCCTTCTGCCATCGGTCCGTTCCTCTCTCATGCTCCCACAGGTGCGGGATCGCATACGATTTCAAGCAGCTCGTCGTCCAGCCCGCTGCCTTATCTGGCAGCGGGCGGCTCGAACCGCGACAGTATCAATCGTAGAAAAGGAACGTAAAACCGCACTCAGGCGCACGTAAAGAAGGCCCCAAGTTCAGGCAAAGAAACAGTTAACCTTTGTGCAAAAGCACGTAAAACACAGGAAGAATCCTCTCTAGTCGCCAGCTATAAATGGATCGTCGCCGCAGGTAACCAGCACGTCACCGATCGTGCAGCGCATGCGCACCCTTGGCAATGCACTCTAATTCATCAAGCAAACAAGTAAGCTGGGAAGCAAACACGCTACCCTTCAGACTAAGAAACGTGAAATCGTGCTCAATAGTGCGGCCTCTTAGGGCGATACGGGCAAGTCGACCACACCGCAGCTCTTGTCGCACGGCAGCCTCGTACAAAAACGAGATGCCGTAACCTGCCTCGACCAGCACCTTGATAATATTAATGCTCTCAACTTCTGTAACACGCGCAAAGCTATCTACCGACAAATTCTGCTCAGCCAACGCGTTCACCAGCACAGCACGCGTTCCCGACCCCTGCTCGCGCACCAACACGTGTTGTTCGAGTAGGTCTTCGAAGCACCGAGGTTTCTCTTCTTTGGCAAGCGGATGCTCCGCAGCGCATACTGCCACCAACTCCTGAGTGTTGAACACACGCCAATCATAAGCGCTCTTATCAAATACTCCCTCAACAAGAGCGCAGTCTATTTCTCCCGCTTCCAACTGCCCTAAGAGGGAGCGGGTATCATCCGAGGAGATACGCGCTTGTATCTCATTGTGGGTAGTAAGATAAGCAGCCAAACACGATGCAAGAACATACTCACCCGCTGTAAGAGTCATCCCTATGTGAAGGCTACGACGCAAACCCGCCGTTGCAGCAATAGACTCACGCAAGGTATCTTCATCATGAGCCATCGTCGCAGCAGCCTCACGCAACAACTCTCCCGCCGCAGTAAGGGAAAGTTTCTTACCCTGATAGGTCAGCAGCTTTGCCCCATAGGCCTTTTCCAAAAAAGCCATATGCTGAGATACTGCTGGCTGAGTAATATTCAGCTCAGCCGCCGAACGTGTGTAGTTCAAAGTGCGACATACACTAAGAAACGTAGTCATGCGGAAATCTTGCACAGAGACTCCTCAGTCTTTATTCATTAGTAATATTTATCGTAACATAAGAATATATATTTTTTAATTTTAGTGAAAGCATGTCAGAATGCATTCGCAAGAAAATGCAGGCAAAATCGAAAGGCAGCTTTCCATGCGCGCTATCATTAAAAAAGTTCCCATTCCTACCGCGGGTGTGGCTCTCGGTCTTGCGGCCCTCGGGAACTTACTTCAACCTCTAACCGAAATTCTACATATTGCTTGCGGCGCAATTGCGCTACTGCTTGTAGTTATGCTTATTGCAAAGATCGTCCTGTTTCCTCAATTAATTCGCGACGACCTTCATAACTCCATCCTCGCAAGCGTCAGCGGTACCGCGTTTATGGTTCTCATGCAGTTGGCCACCTATCTCGCCCCGCTTTTCTACTATCCCGCCTTTGTATTGTGGGCTGCGGCGGTTATCGCACATCTCGTATTAATCACCTGGTTTAGTAAACGATTCTTTGCGCAGTTTAAGCTACATGAAGTATTTCCCACTTACTTCATCTGTTATGTGGGCATCATCGTAGCTTCGGTCACCTCCCCAACCTTCGGCATGCAACCCATAGGCTTGATATTGTTCTGGTTCGGATTTAGCTGCTATCTTGTACTTTTGGGATTGGTTACCTATCGCTATGCCAAACATGAAATTCCCGAGGCAGCACGTCCTTTGTTTTGCATCTATACGGCACCTATGAGCCTATCCCTCGTAGGATATCTTTCAGTAACCCCGCAACCCAACGCTTTACTCGTAATGGCAATGGCCGTGCTGGCCCAAGCACTATTCGTAGTAGTACTGGCCACCTTGCCAAAGCTGCTGCGCCTCAAGTTTTATCCGAGCTACGCAGCCATGACTTTTCCTTTTGTTATTACTGCAACCGCACTCGGACAAGCAACCGCATTCTTCCGCTCAGGAGGAGTCACTCTGCCCCTAGCCTTCGATGTGGCCTTTTACCTGGAGACCGCAGTGGCTACCATCATGGTGCTGTATGTGCTGGGCCACTTCCTGCACTTCTTCTTCCGTCGCATCGAACAGCCAGACAACGCGAAGATGCTCCAGGAGAATGTTCAAAACGCCCACTTCGCAGAGAACTTTGAAAACTAACCACTCGTTGTGTTCTCCGAACTTTACTGTTCGGGTTCCAGCGCGCGAGCCAAAATTTGCATGCGCGCCTCCACATCCTCGATAATGCGACTGCAGTCTTTGAGCTCGTCGTTTGAATCGATACCCTGAACCTCGCTCACGGCCTTATACTTTAAGTCGTGTTCTAGGCTGGCCCAAAAGTCCATGGCAATAGTACGTAACTGCACCTCTACCGGAATGAGTTCTTTATTATCCAAGAAGTACACCGGAATACGCACGATAACGTGCAAACTTCGGTACCCATTGGGCTTGGGGTTGGCAATATAGTCCTTCACGGTAACGATAGTCAAATCGTCTTGTTTGCGTAACAGTTCTAGCAGGTTGTACACATCGTGTATGTACGAGCAGATAACCCGTATACCCGCGATATCCATGATGTACTTTTCCATGTTCGCAAGCGTCGGTTCTTTACCGTAGCGCCCCAACTTCTCGAAAATACTCGCGGGATTTTTGATGCGCGATTCTACATGGTGGATGGGATTGCGATGCTTCTTGAGGCTGAGGTCTTGGTCTAAAATTTCAAAGCGCACTTCCATCTCGCGCATGGCAGCCTGATATTTTTGGATAATCTCGCGGGTTTTCGACTCCATTTCGCGAAGTCGGCCCAACTCATCAAGGGGTGCACGCAAATTATCAGTGGCGCTAAACAGCTCACGCCGCGTGCGCCCATCGCTCTTTTCCTCAGCAACCAACTGCTGATCAGGCACCTGCTGGGGTGCTTTCTTCATAGTGGGGACTCCTTGGCGACAGTTCCATTTCAACCTCATAATACCCGACAGCCCCATAACCCGGCACACCTCTCGCCGATCTTGTTTAAATAATCAGATGCACATCGCAGCTTTAGATGTCGCTTTTCCCATAAACACAAATACGATTCTTTCCAGAATGTTTTGCCTGATAAAGAGCCTCATCAGCTTTCACGAACACATCACGATACGTTCGATCATCAGGCTGTATCTCATACACACCAATACTCACCGAAGGGCACCGACCCCTACCGCCCTCGTCCGCCGCCGACACCTGCTGCCTTATTTGCTCAAGCTTAAGTAAGGCCTTCTGTAAGTCGATATGCTTGAGTAGCAACACAAATTCGTCTCCTCCAACACGACCCAAAATATCACCCTCACGAAACCCGGCACGAAGGAGGCCGCCTATCTCGTGCAGCAGCATATCCCCCTGGATGTGGCCACGAGTATCATTCACTTGTTTAAAACCATCAATATCTATAGCGACACACACGCTCCGCTCCCGCACCTCAGGATCAGCCAAGGCCGCAACTATCAGATCCTGAGTAGAAGTGTGGTTACTCAAACCCGTAATACCATCATATTCCGCACGAAAGCGCAGTTCGCGTTCGTGGTCAATGTTGTCAACAAGGCCAGCCAAATACCACGTTTCGGCATCTTCATGCACTACGAACATATCGGTACGGTACCACGCGTACCCCTGTCCGTAATAATCTGCCTGATACTCGATATTCCTCTCCTTCTTTCCCACTCGAACATCTTCGAGCATGTCACGCACGATTGCGATACTGTCAGGATGAACGATGCCACGACGCACCTCAGACAGCGTTTCCAGATAATGGGGAATTTCCTGCGCCTCAGTCCCCTTGCCCGTGCGGTCGAGGTAGAGCAGCATGGTATCGGTCTCAGAATCGTAGTCGAAACTGATCTTGCGTGTCATTTCGATTAGTCGACGATAGCGTTCGCGTTGCCAGGCACTTTCGCGACGACTGCGCTCCTCAGCAACAACGCGCGCGGTCACGTCTTTATTGCAACACAACATGCTCGTGTCCGACACACGCAAGATCGTGCTTTGACGCCAGGTGGTCTTTCCTTCCACGGTCAGCCGATAAGTGAAGTCGAAAGGTTCCTGACCATCACTTTGACTGCTTTCTTTCAATATTCTTTTCAGATAGGCCCGATCTTCTTCAGTCGAAATGTATGGTGAAATGTGATTAAAAGCATCATCAAAAGACATCGCAGCCCCACCAGAAGGGCGAGTAGACGAATACAGCATGCGAAACGTGTTGTGGGTGTAATCGAACTCGAATATCTCTTCGTACACCTTGCACAAAACCGCCGCGTAGCGACGCATATCCATCTCATGGCGCTGCTGTTGCCCACTCACGTAATCGCTGAAAATGCGCGCAAATTGCATGTCATCGCTCCACAGATCGGCAGATCCGTTCTGTGGCCTTTCGGAGAGAGGGCGCGATACCCCTTCAAATGCCTCACCTTGAAACAATTCCTCAAAAGCTTCGGCAGCAATAGGGCGCGAGAATAGATAGCCCTGCATATACGTGCAGCCTATACTTGCCAGATAGGCAGCTTGTTCAGGCGTTTCTACCCCCTCAGCAATAGTTGGCAGATCAAGCCACCGCGCCATCCGCACAACCGAAGCAAGAATAAGCCCGCCCCGCGTGCTTTTACGTGCATTTAGAAAGGCCATATCCAACTTCAGCACATCGATAGGTACCTCTTTGAGTGTGTTGAGCGACGAGAATCCGCTGCCGAAGTCGTCCATTTCCACGACAAAACCAGCTTGTTGCAGTTCGGCCACAATAGCAATAAGCTGCGCCGGCGCTTCTGCGTAAGATCCCTCGGTAATCTCTATATGTAGTAAGTCCTTCGAAATGGCGTACTTCTCAACCAACCTACAAAGCTGCGAGCAGAGATCTTTTTGATAGAGGTCGATCCGAGAGAAGTTTACCGATAAACGCGGAATACACTCAATCCCGTAGCGATCAATCCAGCCACGCAGGTACCGACAGAGCTGCTCCCACACATAAAGATCGAACGTGGCAATAAGTCCCGTGCGCTCGAATACCGGAATAAATTCAACAGGACCCAAAAGGCCTTTCGCTGGATGATCCCAACGGGCAAGCACCTCCGCACCTATCATCTTCTTCGTCGTGTAGTTGTATTGCGGTTGAAAGTACAGCAGAAACTGACCCTGCTCGAGCGACCCAGCCATCTCCCCCGCAAGCTCCTGCTCTTTCGCCGCGGAATCACGCAACGCCTTGTCGTAGAAGGCATATTTGCTGCTTACGACATCATTCTTCGTTGAGCGCAACGCAAGTAAAGCGCGGTCGCACATGAGATTCACCTCAAGTTCGGGGTCGTCGATAACGAAGATGCCCAACCGCACGAAGAAGGTGAACTCTTTACGATAACTGGCAAACCACTCGCCAAACAGGGAAAGGATACGATCGGGATCAAACGAACTGCGAGGGAGACAGCACACGAAATGATCTGCCCGCAAACGACCGGCAGTAGCCTGTTCGGGCATCACCTTACGAATAACGTCGCCTACAGCAGCAAGCAAGCGGTCGCCTGCCACGCTACCGAATTGATCGTTGTACACCTTGAATCGGTCGATATCGCCGTATACAAGCACGTAACGCTCATCTGGGTGATCAACAATAAGTGCCTTCGTCTTGGCACTGAATCCGCGCCTGTTTAGCAATCCCGAAAGCGCGTCAAGATCAG
>JAEWYG010000177.1 GCA_023395755.1 Actinomycetes bacterium
CTATCGCCCAGTGCGACTATACCGTACGCATTCCTATGTCCTGCGGCGTCGACTCCCTCAACGTAGCCGCAGCCAGTGCGGTAGCCTTCTGGGAGTTAGTTACCCCCTAGAGCAAGAAAAGGCTAGAGGTCGATCTCTTCCCGTGGGTCATGTAGATCATTGGGAGGCACACGCACTTCGTTCCAACCCATTTGTTGCAGGGCATCAGCCGTACGCCAAGGCGGCACGATATCGTCGAATTGCGCACAATAGTTAAGCGCGTCAACCACGGTTACCGCATGCATGAGATCGGCCATGGTGTCTACGTCAGGAATAGGAGGAAGATAGAGGGCAGGAAGATTACACGAGCGCGCCTTGTCAATATAGGCAGTTAGCACCGTCATACCCTCAGAATTGTAAAACACGCCAGCATGACTAAAGTCGGTATTACGCGTCCAGCCTATAACCGATACGCCCATTTCCTGATCGGGAGCCAACACGATGCCGCCGCCTTCCACCCCATCTAAGCGGTGTAGTGCGTCAAACCCGGCAATAATATCGGCCTTCGTTAAAGCCGGCATATCGGCACCCATCGACAGTACCACATCGGCCCCACCATCGAATGCCTGCTGGAACGCATGATTATAGTGCTCGTCAAAGCTGGCCCCTTCGTCAGCAATAAACGTAATAGGACGCGGCCACGCACCCGACTTTGCGAACAAAGCGCGCATAATTTCAACATTCGAAGCGGGCGTAGTAGAGATAACTAACTCATACACTTCACGAACGCCCTGATCTTGTGTGGCGACTTTCGCAGCGCGCGCCTCAAGATCGTCCATCGCCGCACAACATATCTCTGCCACATCGAACAACATGCAATGGTACAGCGCCGCAGCTACCTCTGGTGTAAACACCCCGTCTTTAAGGGTAGACAGGCGCGTCTTCACCAAACCTGGCACTGGTGGCTTACTGAACAGCACCAGCACGTTCTTCCGTTCCCTCACAACCTCTCCTCCCCTTTTCAGCAGAAGACCCAAACCACACCCCGGCACTTCCTGCCATACCAAGCGAGCTCCAGCGTACACACCTACCACCAGCGCTCGCTGGTCTTTTCTATACAGCGCAATACCCGCGCCGCCTATTACTGCGCCTCGGGTGATTACTTAACAACAAGCACGGGAATCGTAGACCCATTCAGCACCTTCAGGCTAACACTTCCCATATATTCCTTGAATCCGCTCAAGCCACGATTGCCCATAACCACCAAATCGTAATCGCCCTGATCGATAAGCTTCAAAATTTCAGTAGCAGGATTTACGCCCGTCAGGAGCAGCGTATCAGTTCGGCCAGCAAGATCCTCACTCAGACTATCCTTCATAGCGGTAATAATATCCTTGCCATCGGCTATCATCATATCAAGAACCTCACGGAAGCTCTCCGTTTGGGCTTCATCCAGCAAGGGAATGGGCACCACATATACCAAGTCGAGTTGCGCCTCGGAATTTGGCTCGGCAAGCGCAGCGGCCATATCAAGCGCATGTTTAGCACCTTCGGATTCGTCGACGGCCACGAGCATCTTAGTAGCTTTCATCTTCGTTCTCCTTATCTCCTGAGCGGCTAGAGAGCGTTTCTGCCCTATTCATTCCTCGTACCCAGTATAAAGGTTTTACCAAAAGATGCGCGAAGCGATCAGCCATCTTTATTTTATGTGACGTGGCGGTTTGCCAACGGTTCGGTTATAGAGAAGTAGACGAAGTGGCCCAAGGGAAGGCAGCTATCAAAACACGGGTACGATGAGGCTATGCAGATTGCGCGCTATTCTTCGGAGAAAGGACCCACCATGGAACAGGTGGATGCAGCCATTATTGGATGCGGAACAGCAGGAAAACCACTGGCAGTGGCCTTGGCCGATGCAGGATTCACCGTTGCTGTTATTGAACAATCAAAGAACAGCTATGGCGGTGCATGCCTCAACACGGCGTGCCTACCCTCAAAAATGCTCGTACACGCCGGAGCAGCCGAAAAAGCAAAAGGTGGAGATTTTCCCACAAGAGCAGATCGTTACCAAACCGTTATCAAAAAAAAGAATGATCAAACCGCACGCATACGCAAACAAATTCGAAGCCTACTAACAAACCACCCTCGCATCGAGCTCATCGACGGGAAGGCATCGTTTTTAGACACCACTCATTTGATCATACATACTGAACAAGGCGAGCGCCGCCTCGAAGCAGATCGTACCTTTATCAATACCGGATCGGTACCCCGCATTCCAGGCATTCCCGGAGCCGACGGAGGACGTGTCTACACAAGCGAGTCGTTACTTAACGTGGAGGTACTACCAGAACGTGCGATTATCATAGGGGCCGGTTATGTAGGAGTGGAGTTTGCCTCCTTATTTGCTGATTTCGGGGTATCGGTAACCGTACTGCAATCCAGCAGTACGTTTCTACCACACGAGGATGCCGACATCGCAGCAGCAGTACATCAAAATCTTGAGCAACGAGGCGTACGTCTCGTTCTCAATGCACAAATCGAACGTATCGAGAACGATGTGGTACAGTCACTCGTATTTGCCACCATTAACGGCAAAGAAGAGCGTATCCCCGGAGATTTAGTATTACTAGCTACCGGACGACGCCCGGCAACAGACGATCTAAACGCAGAGATTGCTGGCGTGCAAAGAAACGGACGTGGCGGCATCGTTGTTGATAAGCATCTACGCACTACGGCATCCAATATCTGGGCCATGGGCGATGCGGTGGGCGATCTTCAATTCACCTATGTATCCTATGATGACTACCGTATTGTAGCCTCCTCAATTCTGGGAGACGGTACCCGCACAACAGAAAATCGAGGAGCAGTACCCTCCTGCATTTTTACCAACCCTCCCCTCGCTCGCGTAGGTATGACAGAACAAGAAGCACGCGATGCCGGATTCGATGTAGTTACTTCAATAATGAGATTTGACAACTCATCAAAGCCCGCTCTCCTTGGTCTACAAGCAGTGATGATGAAAGGCATCGTAGACCGCACTACCGATCGTATTCTGGGTATCCATCTGTACTGCGACAATGCCCCTGAGATTATCAACCTCGCAAAAGTTGCCCTCGATGAAAGCTGGACCGCCGCCCACATGCGCAATGCCCTCTTTACCCACCCCACCCTCGCTGAAGAATTGAACAACTTGTTCTCACGAATTTCCTCTTAAAACCGTCAACAAGCAGACTTCTCCCAAATCCCACCGCTCCCCTTACTCAGCCATCTTCAAACTAAGTAAGGGGGGCGAGGGCTGTTCAACCTTGAAGAACACTCTCCATGGAGGGTTTGTATCAAATCGGCAAAACCAGCACCCGCTAGAGTCTTTCAACACGAGTGCTCGTATACCATTCACAGACAGCATTCCGGTCGATCTGAAAGAATTTTATGGGCATACTCAGACAAAGCGACTTCGCCGACATTCGGTGCGTGGGCATTCCAAGAGCACTCCTGTACCACCGCTACGGTACGTTATGGGAGACGTTTTTTTGTGAATTGGGACGAGAAGTAATACTGAGCGGAGAAACGGACCGAGCACTTATGACCGACGGCGAGGCCCTCTCGGTAGATGAATGCTGCCTAGCTTCTAAAGTGTACCTAGGACACGCCGCTAGCCTTATCGACAAATGCGATGCCCTCTTCGTTCCTAGTATTGAGAATCTCGGACGCCTCAAAGGATTCTGTACAAAATTTCAAGCTCTCCCCGACCTTGTAGAAAACACGCTGCACGATCATCAGGTACGCATAGTATCGTGCCTGGTAAGCGAAACACATGAGCACATCTCGATGAAAGAGGCTTTCCTTACGCTAGCAGGACGCTTCGGGGCAAGCTCTCACGAAGCAAAACATGCCTGGAGGGCAGCTTCCTATGCTCAAGAACGTGCTGATCGCACGGCAGCCAACGCCCAAGAACGACTGCTAGCATCACTCGAAACGATACAGGGAGGCGAGCGACCCTTAGTTATCTTGTTAGCGGCGCACCCTTATCTATCGCACGACGCCTATCTGGGTGGCAGCATATCCGATTCACTGAGACGTATGGGGGCAGCGGTAGTCTACGCTGACCAAGTAGATCGGGATCGCACGCTGAAGGCAAGCTTAGAATTTTCGGAAACACTTCCTTGGATAGTAAACCGCGAACTTATCGGCGCCATCATGCTGTTGCACGAACGCATCGACGGTATTGTACTCGTAAGTGCCTTCCCCTGCGGACCCGACTCGATGACCAACGACGCTATTATGCGCTGCATCCAAGGCAAACCCATTTTAAGCCTGACCATCGATGCGCAAAGTGGTACAGCCGGGCTAGAAACACGCGTGGAAAGCTTTACTGACATTTTGCGTTACCAAAAAAGGGGAGGTTACGTCCATGCATGACGCCGACCGAGACCCTATCAATGATAGGGGAACCACCCCCGATGGCGAAGCACCGCGAGCCCGTATCGTCGCCGGATGGCAACGTCTGCGCCTACCACGCTTGGTGCCACTGCAGCCGCGCAAGAATAAGCGCGCGCGTAAGCTCGACCGACACGCCCGGACACAGGTCGCTTTTTTGCGCTTCGGCTATTACGACATCGCATTCAAGTATTTCGTTGAACAGGTACTAAACGCCGTGTATCTACCCTTACCTGAACCAACAAAGCGTACTGTTGAATTAGGTAGCCGCAATTCAAGCGACTCGGTCTGCGCCCCGTTTAAGCATATTTTAGGCGACTACATCGAAGCTCTTGAACGGGGAGCCGATGTGCTTGTACAGTTTGCAGGCCCCTGTCGCCTTGGGTATTACGGTGAACTACAAGAGTCAATACTGCGCGATATGGGTTACGACTTTAAAATGTTAAACTTTGCCACCGTCACCGGCAAGCCACTCACAAAGTATATCGAGGTATGCAAAAAGCAGGTGAATCCAAACCTCTCTGTACCGCATGGTGTACGCGCTATGCTAGCCATGTTTTCACTGATCGAACATCTTGATGAAGCAAACGAGTTCTACCTAGCAAATGCCGGATTCGAAACGGAGCGCGGTTCGTTCGACCGAGTGTTAGCTGCCTATCATGCCGATTTGCGAGCAGCTGTAAGCGAACGGGATATCGCCGATGCCCACAAGCGCGGCATGGATGCCTTGTACGCTTTACCCGTGCACAAGCCCGTGGCCCCTTTGCGCGTGGGGGTGGTAGGTGAGTTTTTTACTGTAATGGACCCTCACTCTAATTTGGGACTAGAACACAAGTTACTAAGCATGGGTTTAGAGGTGCACCGCATGCTCACGCTAACCAGTCACCAGCTGCGCCACAATGAAAAAAATCTACGTACGAGTGTTTCTGACTACGTGCGCTACAACATGGGACCCACCTCCAGCATGACGGTTGCCGCCACGCTGAAGTATGCACAAGAAGGTTTCGACGGCGTGATACATGCAAAGTCATCGGGTTGCACGCCCGAGGTAGACTGCATGCCAGTACTACAGCGGGTCAGCAGGGACACGGGCCTACCTATCCTCTATCTCAGTTACGACTCACAGACCAGCGACACTGGGTTAGATACCCGCCTCGAAGCATTCTACGACATGCTCGCAATGAAAAAGGAGAAGACGAAATGACCTCTGCAGCAACTACGGCGTCTGCCCAACAGCCCCTCGCGACGAACGCCAGCGTCTGCGGAGCACCTCCAGCCTCCAAGACGAACGCCAGCGCATCGTCGTCGGATCATTTCTGCGACGCCTACCTAGGAATCGATATCGGGTCCATTTCCACTAAGGGCGTTATCGTAGATGACAACCATGGAATAGTCGCACGTTCGTACTTGTGGACAGAAGGTAACCCGACCAACGCCGCACGTCGCGTTGTAGCCGATCTTGCCAGCCAGATCGATCACAAAATCTTACGTGTTCGAGCCGTCGGTACCACCGGCAGCGCCCGCCGTCTCGTGGGTGCTATGTTGGGAGCTACCGTGGTAAAAAACGAGATAACCGCACATGCCGTCGGTACCACCATACTACACCCCGATGTGCGCACCATCCTGGAAATTGGTGGGCAGGACTCGAAAATTATTTGCGTGGAAAACGGCATCGCCGTAGACTACGCTATGAACACCCTGTGTGCAGCTGGCACTGGCGCATTCTTATCAAGCCAAGCAAACCGTCTTGGGGTTGCAGTTGAGGAATTCGGCGAGATAGCCCTGACCTCTTCTCATCCGGCAAACATTGCCGCGCGCTGCACCGTTTTTGCCGAGAGCGACCTGGTTCACAAGATACAGGTGGGCTATGCGCGCGAGGATATTGTCGCAGGACTTTGTCGTGCTGTGGCATCAAATTACCTGAACAATGTAGGAAAAGGCAAGAAGATTGTGGCGCCGGTGGTGTTTCAAGGCGGCGTAAGTAAAAACGCTGGTGTAGTTCGCGCATTCGAAGATGAACTAAACATGGACGTGCGGGTAGACCCCGATGGTCACCTCATGGGAGCATTCGGCGTAGCCCTACTGGCTGCCGAATCGAATGTACATGATGGTACCACCCATAGCGCCGGTGTTTCATCTGATGCGGAGACACCTGATGAAGGGCCCTTCACCAACGGAGCTTTCGACTTTAATGCCGTAGGCGACTTCACCTTTAAGACCCGTGAGATAGAATGTGCAAAGTGCGCAAACCACTGCGAGATTATCTGCGTTTATCGCAACAATCTGCTCATTGATGCCTGGGGTAACCGCTGTGACGAAGGCGCGGTAAAAACCGGTTAGTTCGCTGCATTTTTTGTCCCGCTTTTTCTTATCTGTACAACATACGAAACAATCGCCATAAACTAAACCCAACATACGCCCAACTGTTCTTTTTTCGCAAAAGAAAGACGCCTCGAAAGACGTCTTTCTCTCTTCATGTTCCTATCGCAGAGGGATTGTTCTTCCTCTCAAAAAACGGGCCTACGCTTCACGTTTACATAAGGTTAGGCCCCGATTGCACAAGAGAAAATATACTGCACCTACGGACCCCTACACTATCATCAACGTAGAGCGGCTCTTCGAAGTATGCAAAAACAAGAGAACTGTTCTCGTCAACTCTACACTTCAGCCAAAACAGCTGCACCCAGGACACTACCAACCACGACGATGCCTACTATGAGAGAGATAATGGCCAGAATAGTAACCACGATGCCAAGAATCTTACCGGCCTTCGCCTTCGTGTCCTGCACATCGAATCGTGTTGCTTTACTTCCCATTACCCAAGCAACAATGCCCATCACCAATCCGACGAATCCCACATAAGGAATTCCAAAGAACGAGAGCGCAGTGCACACCACAGCAATAATACCAACGACAAGAGAGGTCACCATTGATTCCTTTCACGAAACTAATAATACCGACAAAAAAGCACGTCATATGAGCCAATAAGCGTCGGATTTACAGATTCTAACAACGAAACCTCTCACACCATTGAGTTCTGTCTAAATGTTGGCACGACGAGTGCAAACGTGATGACGTCTTAGCAAACAAGGCCATACAATGAGAGAGCCAGACGAAAGGAGCCTGTTTTGATTTCTCTGCTTGCATGCGAAGACATACCCAACGAAGCAGAACAGCTACGATCAATTGTCCGCGCTGTTGCTCAGCGACGCGGGATCGATATCAATCTTCACGTATTCTCGAGCGGCGAGCAATTGCTCCTGAATTTCGTTCGGGAAGAAACGGCCATTGTGCTGCTCGATATCGTTATGGGCAAAGGCATGAGCGGCCTGGATATCGCACGTGCAATACGCAAGATCGATGCTGATATTCCCCTAGTGTTCGTAACTTCATCGACTGAATACGCCGTTGAAAGCTACGACGTAAAAGCCGTTCATTACCTGGTAAAGCCCCTAAAGGAAAAGGATATCGAAGAAGTGCTTGACCGCTGTAACAAGCTGCTCTCTTCCTCTCGCAAAACTATCAGCTTTACCGTAAACCGGGTGGTCGAGCATGTGCTCATGGGCGACATCGTCTATGCCGAGGTGTTCGGAAACCGCGCAACAGTGCATCTGCAAAACCGCGTGCTCACCACATACACACCACTTTCGTCACTTTTGGAAGAAACGAGCACCTCGTTTATCCGGTGCCATCGCAGCTTCGTCGTAAACATGGACTACATTGCGCGAGTCCAGGGCAAAGAATTTATTATGGTAACCGGAGATCGCATTCCCATTCGCACCAACGGTCGGGCAGACGTAGTGATGCGTTATCAAGAATACCTAGCCCAAGAATTAAACCAGAGCTAAGCAAAATAACCTCCCCGTATGCACGTCACAAACAGAACCCGCTCAGTGCAGATTAAACCAAACCGCTTCTCCTAGCTTGCCACTTCGCACCCTTTCGCAATAGGTATGCTTACTTGAACGCGGAAACGTGCTTGATTGTATACAATGGAAAATAGGCCACCCAAACGGCGTGTTACTTCCTGCGATGAGCTTATGCCAAGACCAAGGCCCTCGTGCTTTGTCGACAAAAACCCCGCATCGCTCTCTCTCACCTTGGAAACATAACTGTTTTCCACCAAAAACACCAACTGGC
>JAEWYG010000189.1 GCA_023395755.1 Actinomycetes bacterium
GCACCGTACTTACATACATCCCAAAGCGCTCACTCGATCCCGCAAACGTTCGATTCGATACCGGTGCACTAATAACAAGATCGTCTTTACCTAACACACGGTTCAGGTAAACAGAAAAGCTTGACAGCAGCAAAGCAAACACCGACACGCGTCGCTGTTCACAAAATTGCCTCACCGCAGCCGAAAGATCGGCCGAAAGCACACATGCCTTGCGTTTCGCTTTCGTACCAAAATAATCGGACGTGCGCGGTTTTAGTAGTGTGGGGTCGGCAAAGTCAGAAAACCGCTTGAGCCAGTACGCTTCGTCGTAGGCACAACGCTTCGATTCTTTATAGCGTCGCTCTTCTTCCACGTAATCTAAATACGAAGTTACGGGCCGACAAACAGGATCTTCACCACAAAGCAATCGATCATAATTATCCATCACGCCATTTGCAAACACAACAAACGAAACGCCATCCGATATGATGTGGTGCATTTTGGCATACAGATAGCCTTCATTAGATGCCGTTTTCGCCAGCGCAAAGTAATAGAGCGGACTATCAATCAAAGGCATGGGTGCTTGAGTTTGACGAATATCCCACTCGTAAAGACCCTTCAGGCCCGTTACGCTAAAATCGAGCCTGTCTATATGTATGGGGGCATAGGGTGCAACGTACTGAACAGGCTGCCCCTCATTCAAACAGATACGCAGCCGTAAAGACTCGTTTGCTTCCAGAAACAGCTGAACAGCACGATCGAGAAGATCAAAATCAAGCGTCCCATGAATTTTTAGAGTACCTGCATTATTCCACATGCTAGTTCCCGGGTGCGATTGCTCAACACACCAAATACGACTTTGTGGATGCGTCAGTGCGTACTGTTCTATTTTGGAAGACGCTTCCCCTTGATTATCCATCAGTCTATCCTCACTTTTTCCCTCTGGGCTTCACGCTATGCTCAGATTTCTCTATTGCCGCTGTCTGCTTACTCGCCAGAAGCGCACAACTTTTCAAGTGGAACGTTTTGAACCCCTATCGTCTCCGAGCACCCCTCTGGCAAAGTTGCACACACCCAAGCCGAATAGCCCTCCGGGACACGAACCGGACGAGATGAAACTCCCGCAGGCAATGCAAGATCGTCTCTTCCCAAACCAGAAATTCCAACGCCCCACCATTTAAGTTCACTTTCACGACGCGCCCAGCAATCGCAAAACAGAGGTGTTTGATTTGAAGAAGTCATCCACGCGGCAAACATTGCGGAATCCATAATCTTACGCGCAACACGCTGGTCGGCTACACGATGTTCCTGAATGTCTACGCCGAGAGGAGTGCGGTCGACGCCCACCAAAACGAGAGATCCCGAATGGCTAATATTGAACGCTATCTCACCGCACGCGCATCGCAGTAAAGGCTTGCCATGCTTGCCCTCAAAGCGATCGGCCGCCAGCGGCGTTACACCATACGACTCGCGCAAAGCCCATGCAAGCAATATCTCCGAAAGAGCCATGCCCATGCGTTGCTGCTTCACACGACATCGCTCGATGCGCTGACGTTTTTCTTGGGGTAGGTAAGGCGCTGCTACGCGAACAAGTTCATGTTCGCATGCCGATGAAGTGGATGCTAAATAAAGATTCACAACATGCGTATTCTAAGCTTCAGAAGCTTCGAGATACTGCACGATATCTTGAACCGTCATAAACTGGCGAATATCCTTCTCCGGAATATCCATGTCAAACTCCATCTCAAACGCACACACCAGCTCAACCAACTCGAGAGAATTAATCCCCAGATCGCTGAGTACATCGGTCTCGGGCGTTATATCAAGGTCGTCTCGCTGAACATAATCTCTGATTATTGTACTAACCCGATCAAACATGAATCATTCCCTCCGTTTTTCCCACCAGTAAAAATCGCTTAATCTTTCGCGTTGTCGTTTTCTCAAATGGTTCAGCATGCTGCTCAAATGCCGCGATACGCTTATAGTATGGCTGCTCTTTGTTTGCGGCCCTAATATCGGCCTGTACTTGTTTGAGAGCTTCATCCATTGCCGCCGGCGAAGCGTCATCCAAACCGAGAGCTGCAAAATCGGGATAGACGTGAGCTACGAGGTATTCTGGACCGTTTCCCTTTTCCGGACCGCCGATTACCACCGCCTCCGCTATCGACGCACACGAAGTCAAGGCATGCTCTAACTCTTGAGGCATAATATTCTTGCCGTTGCTCAACACGATAACATCTTTGCATCGACCAGTAATATACAGAAACCCCTCGTCGTCGAGGTAGCCCAAATCACCTGTTGGGAACCATCCCTCCACCAATACATCGGCAGACTCGTCCAAGTAACCTTTCATGACAGAGGCACCCTTGACCCATATTTGACCCGCCTCGTCAAACTTCACCTGAGCGCAGGAAACAACCCGCCCAATTGAATTGTCTTTGTACTCATTATTGCGATTCACTGAAACGATGGGAGAGCACTCAGACACACCATAGCCCTGAATAAGGTTGATACCCAGCGAGCGGTAAAACGGCGCATATGAAGCATCTATCGAAGCGCCGCCCGAAATTATAAGCTTTAAACGACCTCCAAAAGCAGCCCTTGGTTCCGAAAGCAATGTCGAAGAGATGTCGATGCCAACCCGTTGGAGCAGCGAGCTGAGTTTACAGACAGCGGCAAAAGGTCTCTCACGCCCACCTTCTTTCACTGCGCGCAGTATTTTGGCGCGGAATGTTTCAACATACAAGGGGACCAGGCATAAAATGGTAGGCTTACATACCTCAAGGCACGTTGGCAACATTTTCAAACCAGAACAAAAGCCCACGGTACATCCAAAGTATATCGGACAAAAAATACCGGCCATATCTTCATAAGCATGATGCAGGGGAAGTACGGAAACAAGCGTATCTTCGGGCCGAAAGAGCACCAACTCGCATGCCGCTTTAATATTGGAGGCAAAGTTACTATGGCTCAACAACACACCCTTGCTCACACCCGTGGTTCCCGAGGTGAACAAGATCGAACAAATTGCTTGAGCATCAAGTTCAACGAGTTCATAGCGGTTGCGTCCTTGCGCAATTTCTTCCTTACCAAACGACAGCAAATCGCCCCCGAGAGTATCGGTCGAAAAACAACCCATATTCAAAAGATCGACGCGACCACCAAAGCGGTTATGTGCGCAATCAACTGCAAGTTGTGCCTCAGCGGCATACGCCGCCGTATGGCAAAAAGCATCTATGTTGGCGCGCTGCATCTGATCGACGATTTCTTCGCAAGAAAGCTCTTTGTCGAAAGGGACTACCGTTATACCGCTATTAACAATAGCAAAGTAGGCTAGCACCCAAGCATATGAATTTTCCCCCATGAGAGCGAGACGTTTCCCCGCGTACCCACGGGCAAGAAGGGCAGTTCCCAAGGCACGCACGTCATCGAGAAAGCACGCATAACTCACGTCTCGACGCTCACC
>JAEWYG010000194.1 GCA_023395755.1 Actinomycetes bacterium
TTGTATTGAAAAGGCTCAAGAAGCATCGCGTTATCTTTTGAGCTTAATCAACGATCTTTTAGATATGTCTCGCATTGAAAGCGGCAAGGTTCAACTTAATCAGGAGGCCTTTTCAAGTAGGGCTTTATTTGAGAGTGTGAATACGATGGTACAAGCTCAGGCTACTATCGAGGGAATTACCTATCTGCCTGAATGTGATAGGAGTATCGCTTCCGTTTACTGGGGCGATGAAACGCGCGTAAAACAGATTCTCATCAATATTTTAAATAACGCGGTTAAATTCACTCCTGCAGGTGGCGTAGTGAGATTCGTGGTAAGCCAAGAGGAGATTGATGGGAGTAGGGTAATTCTACGTTGTGTTGTTTCGGATACGGGGGTAGGCATTTCTCCAGAGTTTTTGCCTCGTCTTTTTGAACCGTTTATGCGTGATGACAACCAGATAACTTCTCGTTATGGTGGAAGCGGGCTGGGTCTTTCGATTGCTCGTAATCTTGCCAGAATAATGAAAGGTGATATCACTGTTTCGAGCAAACTTGGAGAAGGCACTTCATTTTTTGTGACGCTTGAGTTGGGTCTTGCCGACGAAGGGGACGTGAGGGGTTTAGATTCGTATCAAGCAAGTAATGAGGATTACGATTTCTCTGGCAAGAAAGTGCTCTTGTGTGAAGATCATCCACTCAATACTATGGTGGCGACTAAGCTTCTGGAAAACAAAGGTTTTCAGGTTATTTGTGCTGAGAGTGGAAAAGTAGGGCTTGAGACCTTTCTGCGAAGTGCGCCGGAGGAATTCGATATTATTTTAATGGACATACGTATGCCAGAGTTAAATGGGCTCGAGACCACTGAGATGATACGACGCCTTTCTCGATCCGACGCGCAGTCAATCCCTATCGTAGCTATGACCGCCAATGCCTATCCTGAAGATATAAACAAGTCTCGACAAGCAGGCATGGACGGCCATTTATCTAAGCCCATTGAACCTCAACGCCTGTTTCAGTTGCTTCATGGACTACTTGCCCGTGGGCGGCGTTAGAATGGTGTTTACGGGTGACTTCAAAGCGATGCATTAGCGCTTCCTCAAAAATCACTGCGTTGTAGGTTGAGGTAATTCAATAACTCACTGCGTTTGTGTATCTGCATCTTCTCGTAGATGTGGCGGATATGCGTGTTTACGGTATAAGGGGATATAACCAGTTTTGTGGCTATGCTATTGGTGGTATAGCCACGAGCAATAAGTTCAAGTATTTCTCCTTCGCGTACGGAGAGAGCGAACTCACGAGCGACTTCTGCACATATTTCATCGATTTCGGCTTTTGAAGGAGGGGCGGCAGTGAGTGCAAGAATGCTGTACTCCTGACGAACTAAAGGAATAAGCAGAGCAGCTAGCACGCAGATAAAAGCGAGGCATGTCTCGGGAGTAATGGCGGCGGCGAGGGTGGGCGCATGTTCATAGCTCACGGCAAGGGTGTTGCCAAGGGCAATGCCTGCGCGTATGCAGCCGGCCGACACGCCAAAGGCTAATGCTGGTGGCGTGTAGCCTTTTGAAGTGAGAATACCAAAGTACATGATAAGAAGTATCTCAAAGACCGATGAAACACCTAATGCAACAATAAAGGCAGGAAAGTAAAGGTTTTCGTCGCCGAGAAGCAGCGAGAAAGCTACAATCTCGAATACTAACAGCCAGGGATATAGCCTGAATATATTCATTTTTCCTTTAGAGGCTAAACCAATTCCTGCGATAGCTAGTACGAGTACGGCACCGCACAAGATGCCATAGGTGAAACTGAAATCTTTAGTGGGCAGTATTTCCCAAGGGATAATAGCAGCAAGAAAATAGCAAGCGATGGAAGCAACAAACGAGATAGCGCATACCACTAGCATGCTCTTAAACCCGCCACGCGCGGATTGCTGGGGGAGAAGAGGTGGGAACGAACGCGCCCCATCGCGGCGTGCCAGTAGCAGCATGCCGCCCGAGAGTAACGGTAAGAGCGAACAAAAGATAGAAGTGATTACTTCGGGAAGTAGCCATGCGATAACTATACAGGAAAGCAGTACGGTGCCAACAGCGGTGCCAATATGCTTGACGGAGAAGTTTGCTTTCACGCAGGCGTAGCGCTCGCCCCAGAGTATCCAGAGGACGGCTTCGCAAGGTCCTAAAAGAAATGAGAGCACATAAGCAAAGAAGGGCGATTCTGAGGAAAAAGCAATAAGGCATAGCGTAAGCGATCCGATGCACATAAGGGCAGGCGCCGCCACGAACATCCACCGGTATTTTGAAAGGTGACGCTTTCTACCCAGTGCAACAGCAATAAGAAAGAGGAAGAATAAGGTTGCACCCAAATTGATAAGCCAGGCGTTTGTTACGCGTTCGTCAAGCAGCTGAACCTGCAAGAACATGTGTGGCACAAACCAAAGCACATAATGCCACGCCAACAAAAGCGCAAAACCTACGTACTTAGCCGTCGGCTTCTTTAGTGCTGCGGTAAGTCGGGCAACAAATGATCCCCGATGTCCGTCTTGCCCTTCCGCCCGCTTTTCCATGAACGGCTCACTCCTCACAATTTAGTTGCATGATTCATGACGATACTGCTGATCTGCCCGTAGAGGTAGCGGTAACGTTTTATGTTGCTCTGCTACTCATAGTGAAAACCTATCACTAGTTCTTCGGTAAGGCCTCGCAAAAAAGTAAGTATTTGGTCATTCGTTGGTATTTTGCGATGGCGAAAACACCGTCCGAGCACAAACTTCATCCATCGGATCGGATGTACCGGTCGCCGACGAAATCGATCCGCTGGTAGTTTGGAAGGCCGGGCACTCGTCAAGGAGAAAGGAAGTCGCAATGTCGTTTCTTGCTAAGAGCAAGGGGGAGGTAACCTACAAGGACCTCTCGGGGGTCCATAAATGGTTCCTCATCGTTCTCGTTTCAATGGGCTCTTCCATTATCTACACGCCCATCTACCTGAAAAACGTGTTCTACGAGCCCCTTATGCAGGGACTTGGCTGCACGAATGCCGACCTCGGTGCACTGCTGTCGTGCTATGCCATTACAGCGCTTATTACGTACCTTCCGGCCGGTATCCTTGCCGACAAGGTTCGTATGCGTACGCTGTCGTGGGTTGGTTTTGGTGGTACCGCGGTACTTACCTTCATCTATGCCATGCTGCCCTCGCTAGGTATGTTGTATGCACTGTTTGTGGGTTTTGGTATTACCTCAATTCTTATTTGGTGGGGCACGCGTTTTAAGATTGTGCGCCTGTGCTGCGCTGAAGATGAGTACGCCTCTAAAATTGGTACAAGCTATTCTATCTATGGTGCTGCTGGTCTAATTATCGGTCTTATTTGTACTGCTATTGTGTCGATGATTCCTATTCCTTCGCAGGGAATTCAGGTTTTGCTTGTGTTCCTGGGTGTTCTTATTGCTATTTTGGCGGTGCTGTCCTTTATCTTTATTCCTGATTTTAAGGGCGAGATTAACAAGAACGCCAAGATGTTCAGCTTGGGTGAAGTGGTACAGGCTATCAAGCATCCCGGTGTTATCTGGGCTTGCCTTGCGTATTTCTTTGTATATGCCGTGTATCAAGGTGTTACCTATACCACACCCTTTATGACTGCCGCTTTTGCAGCTCCTGTTGCTATCGTATCGGTTGTTGGTCTCATTCGTACTTACGGTATTGGCCTTATCGCTGGGCCTGCTGCAGGTATTCTTGCCGACAAGGTGTTTAAGAGTCCTTCTAAATCTATCCTGATGTTCTTTGGTGCTGCGGTAATTGTACTGGCAGCCTTCCTTGTTCTGCCTCGTGATGCTGGCATGGTTGTTGCCGTTGCTGTTCTCGTGGTCGTGCTTGGTTTTGTTACGTATGGCGCTTTCTCCATTGGTTCTTCGCCTCTAACTGAAGCAAAAGTTCCCATGGGTATCTTCGGTACCGCATCAGGCATTCTGTCGGTTGTAGGCTTCATGCCTGACGTGTTTGTGCACACCTGGTTTGGTGGCCTGATTGATGCCCAGGGCAACGATGCATTCAATTCAATCTTCTTGGTTCTTATCGTCTTCGCGGTGCTCGGCTGCGCCTGTTTAGTCATGACACGTCGTGCCATGAAAAAGAACGCCGTAGCAGAGACCGTGGAGTAGAAAGAAAAGGCTTCGGGGGAGTGGGAGTCGCTTGGCTTGGCTCCCTCGATCAACCTTGTTTGCTACGGTGCGCAGCCGAGCTATGTGGCTTCTCTCCTCACGTAATCAGAAAGGGATTTCAATCATGAACAAACTTGACGTGTTGGCAAAGATTAATCCGCAGATGAAAGCTGTGCTCGCGAAAGAAGACGAGCTTGCTGGAGATGCGAACGACACGTCTGTGGGCTTCGAACAAATGCGTAAGAATTACGTGGATGGTCGTGCGTTTTGGACCGAGGGCGGACCTGTCATGGCTGAAGCGTTCGATGACGAGGTGGTTGGTCCTTATGGTGGTATCCCCGTGAGATTCTATTACCCTACTCTTGCTGCGGTTCGTGCACGTGCGATAGGCCAGCATGCGGCAGATAAGGGTGGAACGGGCAAGGAAGTTACGGAAGCATGCGAGGCTGACGCACGGGCTGTCCCGGGCATTGTGTATGTGCATGGTGGCGGTTTTGTCTTAGGCAATTTGGATACGCATGATCGCATTTGTCGCATTCTCGCTGAGAAAACGGGTGCTATCGTGGTGGCAGTGGACTACCAACTCTCTCCCGAGGCGAAGTTTCCCCATGCGGTAAAAGAAGTTGCTGCAGTGGCTCATTATCTGCATGAATGGGGCGCGAAGTATGGTGTTGATGGAGAGCGTTTATCGTTTGCGGGCGACTCCGGCGGAGCCCATCTAAGTCTCGCAGCTGCGCTCTACTTGCGAGAAGAATGTGGCGGCGCTAACTACGTGAAGTGTCTCTTACTATTTTATGGGTGGTTTGGCCTTAAGGATTCTGCCTCTATGCGTCTGCTGGGTGGTTCGTGGGACGGCTTGACTGAAGAAGACTGGCTGTATTACCGCACTTTGTATGCAGATGATGCTGTTGAACTTGAGTCTAGTCCGTATGCAAACCTGTTTCTGAATGACCTTACGCACGATGTGCCGGCATGCTATATCGCCGCAGCGGAGTTTGACCCCCTGCGTGATGACTCTGCGACGCTCGCTGCAATTCTTGAAGAGTATGGAATTACGTATCGCTATGAAGTATTTGCGGGCGTGATCCATGCATTCTTGCATTACACCAAGATGCTTGACGAAGCCAATGATGCACTTTCGCATGCTGCGACATTCTATCGCCAACAACTAGGCAAGTAAGGTTAATCCGGCGTACGCATAGCAAAGGTGCCGACAAAGGAACTCCAGGCGGTGTGCTGAGGTTTTTACTGCTCAGTGCATCGCCCGAACGAAAGCCCGGACGTAGTCCGATTGATCACTTTGGGTAAAACGGTGCGGTATATAAGCCGGCCGATATCGCGACAAGAAAGGTTTCGACATGGATTTCAAACTGACTGACGAGCAGGAACTTATCGTCGACAGCTATCGTGAGTACATGGAGAGCGAGAACTGGGAGACCTATTTTCACGAGTGTGACGAGAGTCATACGTATCCGTTGCGTTGGGTTAAAGGGCTGTGCGACTTGGGCTTTGACCAAATCATGCTGCCCGAGAGCCACGGAGGATTAGGGCTTGAGCAGCCAGCCGTGACGCTTATGGCAGTGTATGAGATTTTGGGTAAGTATGGTGCTCCCACGTATGTGCTCTATCAACTCCCTGGCTTTGAGACCATTATTCGCGAGGGTAGCGAAGAGCAAATTGAGGCCGTTATGTCTACGCTGGGTTCTGGCGAGCAGATATGGAACTCCGCTTGTACTGAGCCGGGTGCTGGCTCAGATGTGGGTGCTCTTACTACGAACTACAAGCGTGAGAACGGCAAAATATACCTCAACGGCACCAAGACGTTCATCACGTCGTCGTTGGGTGTGAAATACCTGGTTATTATGGCGAAAAATGCCGATGATCCCACCATGTTCACGGAGTTCTTCCTCGATATGTCCAAGCCGGGTGTGAGTTTGTCTCCGCTTAGCAAGCTTGGTCTGCGTATGGATAGCTGCTGTGAGGTCTATTTAGACAACGTAGAGCTTGAAGAGAAAGATATTTTTGGCAAAGAAGGTAATGGGTTCATGCGTGGTGTATCCGACTTCAACTTCGAGCGCTGGCTTGTGGGCGCTTGCGACTACGGTACTGCCATTAGTGCCTTCGAGGATGCTATGGTCCATGCGAATACTCGCATCGCTTTCGGCAAGCCTATTAGCCGCCAACAGCTCAACCAGCTCAAGATTACCGAGATGTGCATCAAGCTGACTAACATGAAAAACATGCTCTACGAAGCTGCGTGGAATGCTGACAACAGTGAGGGTAATTTCGATCCGGCCGCAGCTGCCATGTGTAAATACTACTGCGCCAATGCTTCTTTTGAGGTTGTTGACGATGCCATGCAGATTATGGCTGGTGTGGCGGTGGCTTCCGAGCATCGTATCAACCGCATCTGGCGTGACCTGCGTGTAGATCGCGTTTCTGGTGGTACCGACGAGATGATGATTTTAGCCACCTCAAAGGGTGCCTCTATTAAGTACAAGCAGTAAGCGAACACCTCGGGCAGAAGAGGGGTGAAACCCTTCTTCTGCTGTTAGATTCCGGTAAACTAGGAGGAAATAATTATGGCAATTCCTACCGACAAGCCCTCGTATGGTCCTCTCGACGGCATCAAGGTTGTCTACGCGGCAGTTGAACTAGCTTGTCCCAAGGCGGCCGATCTTATGGCCGACTGGGGTGCCGACGTTATCTGGCTTGAGAATACGGGTGCGGGTGACACCATTCGCGATACCCCTTATGTGAAGCAGGCTGAACGTCGCAACCAGCGTTCCGTTTCTTTGAACTATTTCTCCGAAGAGGGTAAAAAAGTATTTTTTGATCTGGTGAAAGATGCCGATATCTTCATGGAGGCTTCCAAGGGCGGCACCTGGGCGCGCAAGGGTATCACGGATGAAGTGTTGTGGGAGCTCAATCCGAAAATGGTAATCGCGCACGTTTCTGGTTTTGGCCAAGAGGGTGATCCTCAGATGGTAAAGCGTGCCGCTTACGACCTTACAGTTATGGCGTATTCGGGCATTATTATGCAGAACGGAACGGAAGAGCAACCCATGCTTCCCGGACCTTATGCAGGCGATTACTTTAACACGTTGATGATTGGCTTTTCCACGATGGCAGCTCTTTACCATGCTGAAAAAACGGGCAAAGGCGAATCTATCGATTTGGCTATGTATGAGACGCTTCTTTCCATTGGTCAGTACTATTTGGTGGACTATTTGAACGAGGGCATTAAGTGGCCCCGTCCGGGTGCGCGCAATCAAAACCTTTGTGGCATCGGTGAATTTAAGTGTAGCGATGGCTTCTTGGGTGTATGTCTGTATGGTGTCGATCAGAATAAATACTTCTTGGAGCAGATCGGTCTTGGGCATTTGTGGGGTACTGAAAACATCCCCGAGGATACCAGTGGTCTTTGGCTCTCAAATCCACATGCCGACGAGATTCAAAAAGCGTTTGAGGTGTACTGTCTGCAGCGTTCTAAATATGCTATTGAAGAAGATTTTGCTGCGCATCGTATTGCAGCTCAGGTGGTCAACGACATGGAAGATCTCGTTCAAGAAGAGCATCTGAAACTACGAAACACCTGGGTTGACTGGGAGACGGTTGATGGTGATACGTTCCATGGCTTGGGTGTGTTTCCGAAATTTAAGAACAATCCTGGCCAAATCTGGCGTCCAATGCCCCATCAGGGTGGCGATACTGTCGACGTAATGACAAAGATGGGCTATACGCCCGAGCAGATCAACGAGCTTGCCGAAGCTGGCATCGTAAAGATTGGCGAATAGTATCTAAAAAGCCAACCTGCTTCATGTAGGTTGGCTTTCCTGTTGTAGTAAAACCCAGTGCACTCTAGGGGCGGGTTTAGACGCAAAAGTAACGGTGGGCGCGAGAACGCAGAAGGTGAGTTAAGTGACGGATATCGTAGGGGGCGAGACGACACAAAGCCTCTGGAGTGACCGAGCGAATGTTTATGGCGATCGTACGTTTCTTGTATTCCGCGATCGTAGTGGAAGTGAGCGGACCTACACCTATGGTCAATTTGACCAAGAGATTAGCCGT
>JAEWYG010000228.1 GCA_023395755.1 Actinomycetes bacterium
GGTCTGATGAGGGGAGTAGGAGCACCCACAAACAGACGAGTGTATTCCGCACGCAAGCGCGAACATGGTGACAGCGGTCAAGCCAAAGCTGATAGACTGCCAGGTGAAGCCGCTGAACAAAAAATCATCCGATTGGAGCTCCGCTGGCAAAAAAGAAAAACCGCCACCCCATGAGTATGCGGCATTGATGGCACAAAACACCGCAAAGGCGACAACGTAGACGTTCGGTTTGAACAGCGCGATCAACGAAACTCCTTTTCCGACAGCAGCAAGCCCTGCCGATGTCGCCCTATTTTATCATGCAGCCCAGAAAACACCTTCTATATTTATTTCTTGTCTCGACAGATTTACGCGGAAGTACAAATCGAGTTTTTTAAATCATACAGTTCTATACAGCAGCTCACCCCAAGCTTCCGACAAATGTGGTTAAGGTGGACCTCTATTGTGTCATAAGCGACAAGGAGGTCTTTCAAAGCGGGTTTGATACGCACTAGCTGTCCAACTCGGTAAGACCACAACCCGTATCGACTACCGAAACAACCATACGCGAGCCTTGCTCCTCACGCCGCAACAAGGACGACAGTGCTACAATATCTCCCACGCCTCCGTAGCTCAGGGGATAGAGCACCGCTCTCCTAAAGCGGGTGCCGCGCGTTCGAATCGCGCCGGGGGCACCATTTGAAGCTTACAGGCTGTTGATTACTATTTATTCAGCAGCCTCTTTACTGGTTTGTCTTCGGATTTCTCTGGCATTTCAATCAATATCCCACCCACCCGAGAAACACCCACACCTCTCGCTTTCCCCTGCAACCTGGCGTATCCTGATGCCATGCTGGCGCACGGTCGTGTGCCAGACCAAATACCACCAATTAGGGAAGGAGGACGCATGAAAGAATTAAGCGACAAGCACGTGCTGTTCGCATTCGACAAGGAACTCAAACCAGTAATGATAGTCGCGTCGGGCGAAACGGTACGTATCCGCACGAAGGACTGCTTCGGCAACCAGGTACGCACACCCGAAGACGCACTGGACGAGATCGACTGGGACGCTATTAATCCAGCAACCGGACCAATTTACGTCGAAGGCGCCGTACCCGGAGGGGCGCTGAAAGTAACCATCGACAATATCGAACTGGATAACCAAACAGCATCATGCACGGGCAAGAACGAGGGTGTCTGCGGCGATCTCTTCGAAAAGTGGAGCACACGCCTCTGTCCCATCGAGAACGACAAGCTTGTATGGAACGACAGGCTCTCTATTCCACTGAACCCCATGATCGGTGTTATCGGCGTTGCGCCGGCCGGCGACCCCGTGAACTGCGGCACGCCCGGCTCTCACGGTGGCAACATGGACAACACCGCCATCACCACAGGAGCAACACTATACTTTCCCGTGGCCGCCGAGGGGGCCCTGTTCGGCTGCGGTGATATGCACGCAGCTATGGGCGACGGCGAGATAAGCGTATCGGGAGCAGAGGTGGCAGGCTGGGCAACGGTCACCCTCACTGCTCTACCTAACCTTCACCTTATTAATCCGCTCATTGAGAACAGCACGCACTTCGGCGTAATAGCCTCAGCTGAAACACTCGATGCAGCAGCCAACAACGCCGTACACGACATGGTTGCCTTACTGCACGACCGTACCGGCACGCCGGAAGACGAACTGGTGCTATTGCTGTCGCTCGTGGCTAACGTGCAAGTGTGCCAGATGGTCGACCCCGAAAAAACCGTGCGCTTCATGGTGCCAAAGTACGTACTGGAAGCACTTAATTTTGAACTATAGCTGCTCTTAATAGCAAGTGCCCGTTCGTCAAACAATAATCCCTCTAAGGAGATTTGATATGACCGAAGAACAAAAAGCGGTGACGTCAGCCAACGACGCAGCGCAATTCCCCGCATCCCCCCAAACTCTTATCGAGATAGAGAACGAAGCTTCTGATGCTGCACTCGAATCCATGGGCTACAAGCAAGAGCTCAAACGCGCCCTGTCAGTACCCGACATGTTGGTATATGGCTTAATCTTCATGGTTCCTATTGCGCCATTCGGCATTTACGGTGGTGTGTTTGGCGACTCGGGCGGCATGCCCGCCTTGGTGTACTTGGTAGGCATGATTGCCATGATATTCACCGCATTCTCCTACGCTACGCTTTCCCGTGAATTCCCGGTATCGGGCTCAGTATACGGTTACACCAGCCGAGGCATCACTAAACCGGTCGGCTTTGTAACTGGCTGGACTATGTTGTTAGATTACCTGCTTGTTCCCACCCTGCTGTACGTAGTAGCCGCACAGGCTATGAGTGGCATCGTGCCAGAAATTCCGGCGGTGGCATGGGGAGTCTTTTTTGTGGCCATCAACACATTCGTAAACATACGGGGTATAGAACTTACTGTTATCGTAAACCGTGTAGCGGTAGTACTTGAAATTTTATGTCTAGCTGTATTCGTAGTCATGGGTGTGTTGTGGCTGGCCACCGACCCGCTGTCCAACGGCTTCACGTTTAAGCCGTTCTATAATCCTGAGACATTCAATATCGGGCTCGTCATGGGGGCCGTATCGCTAGGCGTGCTATCTTTCCTGGGTTTCGATGGAATCGCCACGTTGTCTGAAGAGGCGCACGACGCAAAGCGTGGGCCTTCGCGTGCCATGGTGGGCTCACTTCTTATTGTGGGTTTTCTCTTCATGCTGCAAACCTACATTGCTGGCTGCATCAGCCCCGACGGAGCTGTGTTTGCTAACGATCCCGATAATGCATTCTACTTGGTAGCAGAAGTGGTGGGTGGCAAGTTCCTCTACATCTTATGCGCTTTGGCGACAGCTATTGCTTGGGGTATTTTTAACTCACTGGCCGCCCAGACTGCTATTTCGCGCATTCTGTTTGCCATGAGCCGCGACGGCAACCTACCCAAGGC
>JAEWYG010000186.1 GCA_023395755.1 Actinomycetes bacterium
CCGGATTATAAGGCGTTTCTTGTTGACATTGAGAAGCTGTAGGGGGTGTTTGAGCTATGAGCGAGAAAGCTATTTTCTTCGACACTTCTCGTTGCACTGCGTGTCGCGGGTGTCAGGTGTCCTGCAAATGCTGGAACAACCTGCCCTCAACTCTTGAGAAAAACGGAAACCCGTCAACGGGTTCGTACCAAAGCCCGATGGATCTCAACGGGGATACGCGTTTGCTGGTTAGCTTTCATGAGGAAATTGGTGGCGAAAAGGGCATCATGTGGGCCTTTGGTCGTCGTGCTTGCCAGCACTGCGGAGATGCTCCTTGTGCGCAGATCTGCCCAGCGGGTGCGCTGGTGAAAGATGAATCAAGTGGTTTGGTGACGGCAGATGAATCCAAGTGTATTGGCTGTCAGTATTGCCATACAGCTTGCCCCTTTGATGTTCCACATTACCGGGCAGATAATGGACGCATTGAAAAGTGTACCGGTTGCCTCGATCGCATTGGGCAAGGACTTGACCCAGCGTGTGTAAGCACCTGTCAACCCGAAGCGTTGAAGTTTGGCGATCGCGACGAGATGGTTGCTTTGGCGCACGAACGGGTGGATTATCTACAGGCTAAAGGGTATTCCAATGCTGTTGTGTATGGTGAGGATGAAGTGGGTGGTCTTCACGTAGTGCAGGTGTTGAAGTACGGCATTGTGCCGCATGGGCAGGTTGAGAACCCGCAGGTAAACCCGATGGTTGGTCTGTCGCAGATTATGAAGCCGGTTACCGCAGCAGCTACGGGGCTAACCGTTGTGGGGCTTGCTGCCATGTTTGCTCTTGGTGTCGGCTATAAGCGTAAGACGATGGCCTACAACCCCAAGACGCAAGACACCGTGGACGTACAGACTGGCGAGGTGGTCAAACACGGCGATGGCCAGGATACAGAATCGGTGAAGGAACATATCTTAGAGAATCTGCCAAGAAAGAAGGGGGGCAACGATGAGTAAGGGACCGGTCGCGGTTTCCGCTGAGGAAGCTGCCCAGAATCAGGCATTCTTGGAGCAGCTGTCGCAGAGTGGTACTGAGCGCTATCTGAAGCGCCATTCGCTGCAGGCTCGACTCACGCACGGTATTACTATTGTTGCCTGCATCCTGCTGGCAATATCGGGGCTCTTTGTATTCGTGCCAGCCCTCGCTGCGGCAGCTGGTCCCCAGGTGGTGTGGCTTATTCGTATGTCACATCGTGTGCTGGGTGTAATTTTTGTAATAGTTCCTCTTATCAGTGCCTTGATGGCACCAAAGGGCGTAGCTCATATCTTCAAGAACTTGTTCGCCAAGTGGGACGGCGACGATAAGAAGTGGATGGTGCTATTTTTCCCTTATCTGTTCATGGCAAAATGGATCCATATGCCCGATCAGCATGAATTAAAAAGCGGCCAGCGTTTCGCTGATGGTATGCTGTGGTTTTCGGGTGCCCTCATGGGGGTTACGGGTGTTCTGCTGCTTCTTGGTACCACGCTCGTAAGCTTCCCGCCGGTTGTGCAAGGGACGTTCCTTTTTATACACGACGTGGGTTTTTTGCTTATTGCCGTATTTGGTTTGGCTCACATCTTTTTGGGTGCAGGCATTTTTCAGCCGTATCGCGGCACAGCCAAGCTTATGTTTGGAGATGGTACTGTTTCCGAATCTGATGCGTTGTATCACTGGGGCCATTGGGCTCGCGAAGAGATTGCTCGTGGTGAGCGCGTGGTGGAAAAGCGCGTATAAATCTTGATGGGGCAGGGCGGCACGAGGTGTTGCACCTGTCAGCCGCCCCCTCTCGTTGCCTCAGGGTAGGGAGAGGGGGTGGCCTGTCACCACAAGTCAGCTTGAAAAAAGCTCGCTTGTGGTGACAGTGATAGGGAGGCGGCCAAAAGATGGTGCAGCTTTCGAAGAAATCTATCGACCAGCGGAGGACCGGACCTATGAATTTGAAGCAAATCGATGCGGCTCTTGCCGTGTACGAAACAAAACTCGATAAAACCGAAAAGGCACGCTTGGCATTCTTTCGTAAGGTTTGGGAGGTGCAGACAGCTCTTGCCGAGGAAAAGAACAAGACTGATGTTTTGATACCTGACGCAGCCGAGTTGCAGGCATGGGTGCGTGCTGAAGAGCCAATTCTTTCCCAGTTACCCGCTTCTGTTGAGGCTGATACACTGGGACAGGCCGCACAGAAGATTGCAGAGTGTTTGGTGGAGTATGGCGAATTCTCTGACGCTTTGTCGGAGGTTCTTCGCCGCACGAACTGGGAACGAATTGCTGCGGCTGGCGATAATGCTTTGGCTGGATCTGATCCGTCGGCATATGTTGAGGCTTCGGTCGGTCTCCTCATTGATGATGGTATGACCGAAGATGAAGCCATTACGGGAGCGCAAGTCTTTTCACTTGCTTTGCGTGCGCTTATCGGGGGGCATGCCCAGACGATCTCTCGTGCTTTGGCTACCACGGAGGCCGTCGAGCTACGCTCACTTCATTGCCCTCTTTGCGGTTGTGCTGCGGGGGTAGCACGCGTGGGTGATACAGCAACTACGCAAGGGCGCGGTAAAGAGCTTTGGTGTCCGCAGTGTGGCACTACGTGGGAATACGAGCGTGTGAGGTGCGCCCGTTGCGGTACGCAAAACCAAGCGTATCTCCATTTCTTTAACATTGAAGGTGACGATGCCCATCGTCTTGCAACGTGTGACGAATGTGGTGGTTATGTGCGCACGGTTTATCAGTCGGACACGTTGGCTCCATTTTCTTTTGAGGTGGAAGATGTAGTTATGGCAAAACTTGACATGATCGCGTACCAGCAGACAGAAGCTGAGTCTATGACGGCACATACTGGTTCTGTGCTCGGAACCACAGACGCCTCGACCGATTAGTGACCAAGTTATTTGAAGGAGGCTGTTTGTGGCTATTATTGAATATGCTGAGCGCGCACCGCGTGAGACGGCGGAACGCCCCATTCGTATCTTTTTGAATGATGCTCCTATCGCGGTAAGTCAGAGTAGCCCGTATGGTCTCGCTGAGCTTGCTGTGGGATATTTGCTGTCAGAAGGCCTTATCGCTGATCGCGAGTGTTTTATGGAAGTGACAGCTGATCCAGATAGCGCTGCGGTGTATGTAGCAAGCGGGGAGCGTGCAGAGTCGGGCTACGTGCCGCTTCATCGCGTTACCTCGTCGGGGTGTGCTCAGTCGGCGTTGCTGCGCGGTGGCGATACGGTGCCAGCTCCGATGCCCCTTGAGACAGAAGCGCGTTTCGACGCAGATGCACTTCTGGCCGCGATGGAGGAGCTTTGTGAGCGTAGCCCGCGACGCAATACCGGGGAGTGCGTGCACGGCTGCGGCTTGGCGGTGGCCGGTGCGGGGTCACTTTTGATCGTTCGCGAAGACATCGGACGTCATAATGCTATGGATAAGCTCGTTGGACAAGCATGGCTTGATCGCGTAGAGGTGCGCAACAAAGCATTGTTTATTACGGGGCGTATCAGTTGTGAAATGGCGCTTAAGGCCCACCGGGCAGGTTGTCCGGTGTTGGTATCGCGTAAATCAGCTACCGATGAGGCTGTTGCCCGTGCCGAAGATTTAGGCGTTACGCTGGTGTCTCATTGTCGTGATGGTCACGTGCGCGTGTTATCGCATCCTGAGCGCATTGTAGGTTGAAGTAAGCGTAACGCTTACGTACCGGATGGGTGTGCCCCGCTTTGTAGGCGTCGTCTCCATTGAAACGGGGTGTACAATAAGGGTGTCAGCCCGCTTTTCCTAACGCCTTTCACGCATCTGCGGGTCGCTGCAGGAAGGAGTAGCCATGAGCATTGTTGCTGCCTATGTCGTTCCCCATCCACCCCTTATTGTGCCATCGGTTGGGCAGGGGAAAGAACATGGTGTTCAGGTAACGGTAAGTGCCTATGAGGAGGTGGCTCGGCGTATTGCGGCTCATGCGCCCGACACCGTAGTTGTTGTCTCTCCTCACGCCCCCCTCCATTACGATTGCTTTCATTTATCAACAGGCGATGTTGCTCGTGGTGATATGGGTGCGTTCGGCGCTTGTGATGCAGTTTTGACGGTGCCTTACGATACCTCTTTTGCGGCCTGCGTATCGGTATGCGCTCGTGGTTGCGGTATACCTATTTGTGGTAGCGGTATGGGTGATGGGCAGATCGATCATGCCACGTTTGTCCCCCTATACTTTGTGAATTCTACGTATCATGATTATCGGCTTGTGCGAGTAGGGTTATCAGGTTTATCTTCTCAAGACCATCGTGAGCTCGGCCGTTGCATCGCTGAGGCTGCAATCGACCTAAACCGTCGTACGGTATTGGTGGCCAGTGGAGACCTTTCTCATAGGCTTAAAGCTGACGGACCCTACGGTTATGCGCCCGAAGGACCTGTGTTTGATCATGATGTGGTGAACCTTCTTGATGCGGGCGACTTTGAAGGTCTGTTTACCTTCGATGCGCGTTTTCTCGAAGCGGCTGCTGAATGTGGTTTGGGTTCATTCCAAATTATGGCAGGTGTGCTCGACGGAGTCGCGCATTCTCATGAGCTACTTAGCTACGAAGGTCCTTTCGGCGTGGGTTACGCTGTTGCAGCGTTTGAAGTGCGTGGCATCTCTGGTGATGGTGCGGTCTTGTCGGGTATTGATGCGACTGCAGACGACCGCGAGGCTCGCAATAATGCTGCCGTGACAGGGGGCATTGATCCCTTCGTAGCGCTTGCTCGCACGGTGGTCGAAGGTTATGTGCGTACCGGGTATCCGCCTGCGCGGCCCGCAGATCTGCCGCCTGAATTAGTCGATGCTCGTGCGGGAGTGTTTGTAACGCTTCATCAGCACGGTGAGTTGCGTGGTTGTATTGGCACGATTGAACCTGTTACTGGCAGTATTGCCGACGAGATTATTCGCAATGGTGTTGCTGCGGCAAGTGAAGACCCTCGTTTCCCACCTGTGAATGAAAGTGAGCTTGATACCTTATCGTATTCGGTTGATGTGTTGTTTCCTCCCGAACCTATTAACTCTACTGACGAACTTGATCCAGTCCGCTACGGAGTTATTGTTGAAAAGGGACTGCGCCGCGGGTTGCTTCTGCCAAATCTTGAGGGTGTAAAGACCGTTTCCGAGCAGATGGTCATTGCTGAGCGCAAGGCAGGGATTAAGCCTGGTGAGGAAGGTGTGCAATTTGCGCGTTTTGAGGTCGTAAGACATGACCGCGGGGGAGAAGCCCGGCATGACTGAGGCTGCTGCAGGAACTGTCTGCGGTGTGCGTTCGCGTGACTTCGTTGGCGCTCGATACGGCACGACTTGCGCGAGAGTGCGGTCTAGTGAACGTTATAGTTGCTTAGGATGGGGTGAAATTCGCTATACTAATTCTAGCCGCTTGCAAGGAGAGTCATGCTACCTTACTTTAGGAAATATGCCGTCGCACTTTACGTGTTTTCCCTTGTTGTTCCTTTCGTTTTTATAATGGCGTGGTCGTCTTTCGTTGGTTGGGATGTGGTGAAGACTTTACCAGGTTTATTTTCAGCATTCGGGCTGTATGTCGCTTCTTTCTTTGTGTTGAAACATGTTATGAACCGTAGAGCTGATGCGGCTGCCGAACGCCTTGTTTCGCTTTATAACGATGAATGTAATCCGCAAACCTTTCTCGTGCAGGCTAAATCTGTTGCACATGCTATTGGTACGCCGCGTACAGAGATGGGTTCATGGTTCTTGTCGTTTTATGCGCTTGCGCTGACTGATGAAGGTTACCTCTCTGAAGCGGCACAGATAGGGGAGCGTATGCGTACCGGTATCTGTGCCGCTTCAAACCCTCAGGCGAAAATGGTACTGCTGGTTAATATCGAACCAGTGGTAGCGCGTCTGCTCGGGGTGTCGGCTGCGTTAGCGACAGTCGATCAGGCGGAAGGTTTACTAAGGGATTGCCCGGAGGGGGTCAATTCGGCACAGGCGAACTTTCTTGCTTGGGAACGAGGCGTGCTGGAGGCGAAGCTTTCCGAAAACGATAATGCCTTGCTCGAAAAATACGCTCAAGTGCGCAAAAACCCAAACTATCCACGACGTATGCGCGTGCTGGCAGCCTTCTCTGAGGCGAAAATATGTCGCACGCGCAATAATACTGCAGAAGAGCGAGGGTGCCTTTTCTTCGTAGTTGAGCAAGGCAATGGTTTGCCGGAGGTCGATGTCGCGCGTATGCGTCTAGCTGAGTTGACGAGCTAATATCAACCTTTAAGGCCGTTCATTCGCAAACTCTCTTGCGGCGCTTGTGTATCAGGTGTCTATTAAATAGGGAATAGTTACAAGGGCCACGTCGCGGCGCTCTAAGAGCGACGATTCCAATAACAAAGTTGTTTGATTGTGTAAGGGCATTTGCCAGAGCTTTGTAACCAATTGGGGCATTACGATAGTTAATGTTTCATGCCGCTGCAAGTGGCCTAGGCGATCATCGACGTGATTGATGAGCATCTCGTTGATATTGCGGTAGGGAGCCTTTTCAATAACCAGCGGAGCGTCGATTCCTAGTCGATGATAATCTGTCTTAAAACGGCGCGTTGCCGAAGCGCTTACCTTCACATGGTATACCTCGATATCACTGCTTAATGATCTCGCGTAGTTTAAGGTTTTAATAAACGGTCGATTGACTGCGTAGGCTGGAATAATCACGTGGGTACGTGGCACATCAGAGAACAGCAGACTACGTGCTTTCTCGTCATCACGAATTCTAAGGCATTCGTGTACGTCTCGGTAATGTTGGTTGATGATTGCCATGAGCGCAACGGTGGCTCCAATGGCGACAAGCGATATCCATGCGCCCGCAAGAAAGTTTGTGACCACAATGACGCACAGCACAAGGGCGGTTACTACTGCTCCAAAGCCATTGATGCAGGCGCGACGGATCCAGGGGCCAGTACGGTGGCGCTTCCAGTGAATCACCATGCCACCTTGGGCAATGGTGAACGAGAGGAATACACCTGCTGCGTATAAGGGAATAAGAAGATGAGTATCGCCAGCGAACGCCACTACCAGTACGATAGCGAAAATTGAAGCAAACAATATGCCGTTAGAGTACACAAGACGCGACCCCTTGTCGGAGAAACGTTTGGGTAAAAAGCCATCCTGAGATAATAAAGACATAAGTTGCGGCATGCCATTGTAGGCGGTATTGGCTGCTAGCAACAAAATAAACGCAGTAGCTATCTGGATTACGTAAAACATAATGCTGTTGCCGCCGAATACGCTGGTTGCGATTTGAGCGATAACGGTTAGATCGGGCGAGGGTACTACCTGGCAGAGCATGGCGAGTACGCAGACCCCACCGAAGATAACCAGTACAATAAGCCCCAAAAGGTTCAAGGTAGCTTTGGCGTTCTTGCGTGCGGGTTGAGCGAAGTTTGGCACACTATTACTGATGGCTTCCACGCCGGTGAGTGCTGAACATCCTGATGAGAATGCTCGCAGTACCAAAAAGAGCGTGAGATCGCCAGCCGTTTGCGAAAGTTCTGCCGCCTGAGCTGCCGGCTCTAGCATACCAAGTGCCGACTTGATCACGCCTACTACGATCATAATGAGCACGGAGGCAACAAAGAAATAAGTGGGTAATCCAAATACTTTGGAAGATTCACGGAGTCCTCGAAGGTTACCGATCGTCATAATGACGATGAAGATTACGATCATGGGTACTTTGAAGGGTGCTGTGGCAGGTAGTGCGGATGTAACGGCCGCTGCACCCGAACATGAACTTACGGCAATGGTTAGTACGTATCCAATTATCAATCCCGAGGCCGCAATAAGAGAGGGTATGCGCCCCAAGTTCTCGCGGGCCACACTATAGGCACCGCCCCCTTGTGGATATGCATCGATAACCTGTCGGTAGCAGAGTATCAAAATAAGCAGTAGTGCAATAATGGCTCCTGCCACCCCGAGCATGGGGGCGTAGCTCGCCAGAGCTAATATAGGTATAAATACGAGCAAGATCTCTTCGCAGGCATAAGCTACCGACGAAATGGCGTCGCTCGAGAGAACGGGAAGCCCCCAGACAACCCCGTATTTTTGGGATTCGAGATCAGAACTTTTGAGTGGCTTGCCGAGTAGGCGGTACTTCCAAGAGTTGGCGTTCATGGTCGTCTTTCTCAAGTGTCACTTCAGTACGGATGTACTGAAGCGGAAACCCCCATCTTTCAGGGAGAATGAAGGTTTACTCCTTTTATGGCTTGGGGTCAAGATGGCAAATGGGTAGTGCGTATATACAGATCGGTAATGTGCTCTATAAGGGGTGTTTTTGTCGTTAGTTTGCAGGAGAATGAGGCTTGAGGAATTCACCTCGAAGCTGTTCATCTGAGGTGTGACGAGATACGGGACGAGAGTATAGGAAACCTTGTGCAATGATGTTTGGGTTGATAGTTTTCAGCATGGTTGCCTGCTCAAGTGTTTCAACGCCTTCAACCACAATCTTTACACCGAGATTTTCTGCAATAGCTATAATGCCTTCGAGGATAATTCTATTTCGCGCATCGCGCGTGCTGTCTGATAACAACGATTTGTCAATTTTTAATACATCTGTCGGCATTCCTTGCAGGGCTCCTAACGATGAATAGCCCTTACCGAAATCATCGATTGCAAGTTGGAACCCATACGCTTTTAGGCGCTTGCATACGATTTCCGTCCGCTTTAAATCTTCCATCACGATACTTTCAGTTG
>JAEWYG010000188.1 GCA_023395755.1 Actinomycetes bacterium
GATCGGTTACAGGATCCCCGCCGAGGTGATGGATGCATTCTTCGAACGTACGAAACCTATGGACAAAGCAATTGCGATGGCAGCATAGAATCTCGAGTTTCCGTGTCCGAAATCTTGACACAGGTCATGGGTTGCTGCCTCGTCGATGGCCTGGTCCCACGAGATAACTTCCCATTTGTTCTCGCCACGCTCGCCAGCACGCTTGAGCGGGTGTAGAATGCGCCGAGGGCTGTACATAGTATGCAGCTGGTTCAGCCCCTTGATGCACAGAGACCCGCGGCTCACCGGGGCATCGGGATCGCCTTCCAGCTTCACGACCACGCCGTCTTGCAGGTAGGCGATGGCCGGACACATTTGGATACAGCCATGGCAGGACGTCTTCATCTTCACGAGTTCACTCGTGCTGTCACCGCTTGCGGCTCCTTCTTCTTTCTTTGCGGTTTCCTGCATGCAGCCGACCATCGAAGCGCCAACGGCCGTCGCTGCGGCCGCAAGCGCAGAGGCCTTCATGAAGCTGCGGCGGGTCAGTGTGGTTTCCGACATGTTCCCTTCCCTTCCTGTCATTGTTTGCCGTTCGTTGCTGCCTTCAACTCTTCCCAATACCTCTCCCCTTCCTCGGTCAATTTCCATCTCCCGTCCCAAACCAGCGCACCTGCGCGCTCCAGCTTGTCCACGAAAACACTCGGCTGCATGACGATCCTCTCTCCCTCTGCCAGATATTCCAGCGCAGGCTTGCCTCGCAGCAGCTGCTCGATCTCGGCGTAGGAGCGGGGACGCTCAGCTGCGAACGCAAGCATTTCGCAGTAGGTTTCAGCGCGCTCGGGCGCAAGGTCGAGCAGTTCGACAATGCGTGCGCGGGGGCGATGCTGCTCGACAAAGTAGATGCCGACGAGAGTAGCTTCAAAAGAGATGCCGCAGACCAGGCTGTCAACCTCGTCCTCGCTGAGGCCCACCTTACGATCTGGGAACACGATCCGCCCCTGCACGTCGCGCTCTTTGCGTTCGAGTCCATAGGAGCGCTCAAGTATGGTAGCCAGGCGATACGGGTTCTGCGTCGCCGTTTTGAATTCGGGACAGGCAGCAATGCGCTCCTCAAGGACCGGCAGCGGTACTTCCTTGGAACAGAGCACCAACATCTTGTAGAGGATCTCCCGATTAAGCGGGTGCCTCAGCACGGCTTCTTCAAGGGCGGATAGTCTCTCCTCAAAGGAGAACTCATTTTCGCCTATCGCATATTGGCTTAAACTTGTGTCAACCTCCGAGAGATCGAGAATACCGCTATCAACTGCAGTCACCGCAGAGGTTCCCGCCGCAGCTTGCATGTCAATGCCAACATTTTTCAACTGTCGCCCGCCCGGCAAGGCAGCGAGTACCCCGGTATAAGATAGGTTGACTTCTTGATCGCACTGCATAAACTGCGTGCACCTCCCCCTGTTACGCGCTGAGGCGAACCTCTGCGCTCCCCCTTCCTTAGATGACCTCACTCTAGGTAGCGGAAACAGGGAAAACTATCTGCATTCTGGATGAATTGTGGAATAAATTGGGGTCAAAACCTCACGCATTATGCGTGAGTGAGAAAGTAATGCCTGATCAAGGATTGACCTGTACAGATGCTTTGCAGATGCGCTTTTCCTCCTATTTTCGAAACTTTCGAAAACGGAACCCTTAAGCGCCCCTTAAGTTTCAGTATCGGCGGTGCAGACCTCGTGTTCAGGCTGCTAGCATTAAAAAGGCAAGGAGTGGGTTTGGCGGCTTATTCGCTCGCCACATAAAGTACAAGCCGGGAGGTACGCATGGAAGAGTTTCTTATGGTCGCCTACGAGCTCGCGACCATTCTGGCGCCATTTCTTGTTGCCTATGGGGGTGTACGCGCCTGGGGACGGCGCAGTGGGAAACCGACTGCCCGATTCGCTATGGCGCTGACATTCGCTCTGTACTTGTTCGCTGTGATCTACGTGACCGGTATCGGCACCTTGCACGATCTTCTACGCTTAGGGTTCGAAATACGGACGCAGGAAGTGAACCTTATCCCCTTCTCCGGCGGTATCTCCTCAGGTTTTGCGTTGAATATCGCCCTGTTCGTTCCCCTTGGCTTCCTGCTACCCTTTCTCTGGCGGCGTGTACGCAGCGCTTTGCCTGTGGTGGCGTTCGGTTTCGCCTTCTCGCTCCTTATCGAGCTGAGTCAGCTTGCCAACCACCGAACCACCGATGCCGACGATCTTGTCGCCAATACGTTAGGTACCCTTGTGGGTTTTGTCATATTCGCTCTCTACCTGCATTTTTCCCACGGAACGAGCACTTCACGCTCACAGATAACCTACGGCCTGCATGCAACATACACCCCGGTTTTTGCCAAACACCCTCGAGGCGGCTGGACTGCTCTCGGCGAACCAGCAATCTACCTCGCTACGATGCTCGTGGGCCATTTCCTGCTCTTCAACGAATATGGATTTGCATGTATGCTCTACAGCTTCTGATGCTTTGGCATCATTTTGGGAGTGTATCTCGCAATCGTTCTGGTAGTGGCCCCTTTTGTCCACCAAATCCTTATGACAATCCCGAAGTTCTGCAATCGCCTCTACTCCCAGCGTATCTGCACGAGATCGAGCAGCATCGATGGAAGCGCATTCAAGTCAAATGAGGACAGCAACTCTTCGGGAGTTACCGGGTCGCAGGTAGGGGCCAAGCCCGTAAGACCAGCGAGGTGCCCGATGATGGCCGCAGGGTCCTTGAAGCGTGTCAGTAGAGCATCAAGCGCCGCATCGCGATCGCGCTTAGACAGTCTGCGATTGTGCTCGGCCACAACGAGAGGAACGTGAGCATACTGCGGATGCGGTGCGCCGAGAAGACTTTGCAAGTAGATTTGCTGCGGCGTGGAGCTTAGTAGGTCAACCCCACGCACCACCGAGTTTACACCCTGCTCGGCATCGTCCACAACGACGGCCAGTTGGTAGGCAAACATCCCATCAGATCGCCGCACGAGAAAGTCGCCACATTCGTGTTTGAGGTTCTGGCAATAATTCCCCTGCACGAGATCGACAAACGACACCTTACAATCAGAAACAGTAACCCGCTGTGCCGGCATGCGACCAAGCGCATGCGACTCGCGTTCCTCGGGAGATAAACTACGGCATGTACCCGGGTACACGAGCTTCTCGCCTTTATGGGGCGCAGAAGACGCATGCAAGTCTGCACGCGTGCAAAAGCAGGGATAAATAAGCCCCTGTTCGGAAAGCGCTTCGAATGCGGCTCGATAGGCCTCGTTTCGGTCATGTTGAAAGTAGGGGCCTTCATCCCAGGTAAGTCCCAAGGTCTCGAAGTCTCGCTGTACCACATCGATGTATTCGCGTTTTGAGCGCTCTTCATCCAAATCTTCGATGCGCAGGACAATCTTCCCACCCTGGGATTTCGCCACCAACCAAGCCAAAAGAGCGGCAAATACATTACCCGCATGCATGCGCCCCGTAGGGGACGGCGCGAACCGCCCAACCACGAGCTTCTGTGATGCTATGCCGCTCAAAATTAAAGACCTTACTTCCGTAGATCCTCGACATGCTTTGTTTTACCAATCGAACGCTCGATGCCACCTGGCTCAACGAGGCGCACTTTTACACCCACCAGCAAAACGCCTTTCAGCTTTTCTTCAATAGAGTGCCTGAATTCATCCATGGCCTCAAACGAATCGGAGAATGCTTCGGGTTTTAGTTCGACATGTACCGCCATGCGATCGAGGCCGCCGTGCGTGTCTACCACAATGCGGTAATGCGGGGTTACTCCCTCAATACCCGAGAGCACGTCCTCCACCTGGCTGGGAAACACATTCGTTCCTCGGATGATAAGCATGTCGTCGGAGCGTGAGCGCACTTTTTGCATACGCGCTGTTGTGCGACCGCAAGCGCACGGCTCGCACGCTACACGCGTCAAATCGTGCGTGCGATAACGCAAGACTGGAATAGCCTGCTTATCGAGGGGTGTCAGTACCAACTCACCCTCTTCGCCATCAGCCACCGGCTCGCCTGTCGCGGGATCCACCACTTCCCACAGGAAATGGTCCTCAGCAATGTGCTGCATGTCTCGTGCCGCTAGGCATTCCCCCGACACGCCCGGTCCCATAACCTCAGTCAGACCATAGTTGTCAGTGCATACAATATGCATACGACTCTCTATTTCGGCCTTGAGAGCAGGGGGACACGGCTCACCTCCGAACAGACCGACACGTAAGGTTGACTTTTCCCAATCGTAGCCCAATCTCTCCCCCACCTCACACACATGTAGGGCATAGGAGGGTGTAGCAATAAGCACGGTAGTGCCATAATCTTCGATCATGGCAATATGACGCTCGGTATTGCCTGAACCAGCAGGAATCATCGTACAGCCAAGTTTTTGCAACCCGTAGTGCAAGCCAAAGCCACCAGTGAACATACCGTAACCAAACGCCATCTGTGCGCGGTCACCAGGTACGACGCCTGCCATCTGTACCAGACGCGCAATACAGTCGCTCCACACATCCATATCGTGGTTGTTGTAACCTACCACAATTGGTTTACCGGTAGTACCCGAAGAAGAATGCAGCTCAACTACCTGATCAAGGGGCACTGCGAACAAGCCATAAGGAAAGGTGTCTCGCAATGCCGCCTTGTCGGTGAATGGTAGCTTACGCACGTCATCAAGCGTTTGGATATCACTCACGGCAACATTCATCTCATCCATGCGCGTACGATACCACGGCACTCGCTCGTAGGCCCAGGCAACCTGAGCCTTCAACTTTTCAAGCTGAAGTGCGCGAATCTGTTCACGTGAAGCACATTCAACGGTGCGATCGTAAATAGGTAGGTCGGTAAAGTTTCCTGCCTTGGCGGCCGCTAAAGCAGCGCCCTTCTTAAGCATATCAGCCATAACAATCACCGAGCCTCGCCGTGTGCAAGCACACGGGCTAACTCGTCTTGCCCAATAAGCTCTACTGGTTCATCTGCTAGCATCCGCTCCGCATGAAACACATCTTTCACCGACAACGCAATATAAGTAGAGATAAGCGAGTAGCTATAGGTTACGTTAATGTCGCAATCAGCCATAATACCCATAACGCGCGCCAACTCACCAGGTACGTCATCCAGGCGTACGCAGAGCACATCGGTTGCCGTAGCCGCTGCGCCTAGGGTGTTTAAAACCGAAAGCGCACGGGTGGGGTCATCCACGATAAAACGAACGATACCGTAGTCGCCTGTATCGGAAGCGCTATAGCCACGAACGTTTACGCCAGCATCCTCAAATGCATCGAGCACGCGACGCAGGTGGCCTGGTCTGCTTTCAAGGAATACGCTAATCTGCTGAACGCTCATGCCGAGGCCTCCCCTTGGTTCGTCTGCGCTGCCGTGAGGGCGAACTCACGACCAGCGCGGAATGCAATAAGGTTGGCCTCTATAGTTTTAGGAGGAACACGCTGGGTAATAACGCTCTCCCATATCTCGCTGGCAAATGATAAGCGTGTTGAGAGGGCACCGAGCAATACAATGTTCGTAGATTTAGGACTACCGGCTTCTTCAGCCAAGCGCCCCGCAGGGATAAGGGTGGCGCCGCATTTAAGCAACTTCTCACGGGCTTGCGCCGGCATAGATGCATTACCCGTGGCCACAGGCAACGGCAAAATAGCCTCATCAGCTACCAGAAGGTAGCCGCCTTCCCTCAAAAAAGAAAGGTTCCTCAATGCTTCAGTCGTCTCAAAAGATACGACACAGTCGGCTGTACCTGGGTCGCACACCATGGAGGCAACCTCGTTACCAAAACGCACAACCGTAGTAACAGCACCGCCACGTTGAGCCATGCCGTGAATTTCTGATAATTTCGCAGCTTCGCCTGCCTCAAGCGCTGTATGCGCAAGAACATCGGCTGCAAGGATAGTACCCTGACCGCCAACGCCACACAACAGCACAGTTGTGGCGGAAGAGCTGTTTGTTAATGCGCTCATACGGCGCCTCCCTTCGCGGTTACTGCATCAGATTGAACGATGGCCCCAAAAGCGCAGTATTGAGAGCACTGACCGCAACCAATGCATAAGGTTGGATCGATGTCGGCACGCCCCGTTTCGGCATCTTTAGCAATAGCTGGGCACCCTAGCGTGGGGCATACGCCACACGCAGTGCATTTCTCGGTAACGACATAGGCTGGCCTACGCGTGCGATCCACCAATACACAAGGACTACGGAACACTAACACCGAGAGCGTATCGGAGGCGGTAGACTCCTTGAGTGCCCGGCGCACCGCAAGCGCATCGTTCGGATCGATAGTGCGCACGTCCTCTACACCGAGGGCGCGCACAATGCCCTCCATATCAAGTTCACGGCTTGGACGTTTTTGTAGCGTTTCTCCATTGAAGGGGTTTCCTTGGCGACCCGTCATAGCAGTCGTGCGGTTGTCGAGCACGCATACGGTACCGGTACCGCGGTTGTATACCGTAGAGATAAGTGAAGACAATCCGGAATGTGCAAAGGTTGAATCGCCGATAACGGCCACCACTGGTCGATGAGAGCTTCCAGAAAGAGCCAGCTCGAAGCCGTGTGCCATCGATACCGAAGCACCCATATCCAAGCAGGTGTCAATAGCCGATAACGGAGGAAGCGCGCCAAGTGTATAGCAACCAATATCACCGGTGACAATAGCCTTCATGCGTTTGAGTTCCTTGAACACCAAACGGTGTGGGCAACCCGGGCAGAGTGCAGGTGGACGTCCCGGAAGATCTCCGGGCGTAGCTGCATGCGCCGGCTGCTCAAGTCCAAAGGCACCACGAATAAGCCCCGGCGTTAATTCGCCATCGCGCGGCAGAGGGTTCACAAAATCGCTTGTTGTTATACCGAGCGCACGTACGCCAGAGGTGAGATATTCAGAAGCCTCCTCAATAACATAGAGGCAGTCAACCGAGTTGGCGAAGTCGTGCAATGCCTGCTTGGGTAAGGGGTAGGTACAGCCCAATTTGAATACCGACGCTTCAGGCAGTGCGTCTACCACATGCTGATAGGTTGCACCTGCGCACACAATGCCAATCGCATCTCCGCGTCGTATAATCTCGTTGTAGGGGCAATCTTCCGCCCAGGCAGCAAGCGCGTCAATACGCTCAAGCTGCACGCGACGACGCGGCTTGGCAAAAGCAGGCATCATAACCCACTTGGGCGTATTAGTTTCATATGATTTCAGAGGTGCCTCAATGCGTGTGCCAGACTCTACGGGTGTTTTTGTGTGAGAGAGACGAACCGATGAACGAATAAAAAATGGTACATCGAAGCGCTCAGACAGATCGTAAGCCTCGCGTGTGAAGCGCAGCGCCTCAGTTGAATCGGCCGGATCCAACATGGGTATGTGCATTGCCTGTGCATAATAATGGGAGTCTTGTTCGTCTTGGGATGAATACATACCCGGATCGTCAGCAGCAAGCACCACCACGCCGCCGCCCACGCCCGTATAAGCCGCCGTGAACAAGGGGTCGGCAGCCACGTTTACGCCAACATGCTTCATGGTAACCAGCACACGGGTTCCAGCGGCTGACGCTCCCATACCCACCTCGACGGCCACCTTTTCATTCACGCACCACTCGGCATATACGCCTTCTTTTTTCGCAAATTCCTCGAGCGTTTCGGTCGAGGGGGTTCCCGGATAAGCAACGCCAATATGCGCACCGGCCTCCCACGCCCCTTGGGCGATGGCCTCGTTTCCAGACATCAATTCCATAGACGGCCCTTCTCACGATAGACAACACTTTGGGATTATACGGCAACGCACGCCGTTCATGCCGGTCAAACGTGCATAACCGGACCGAACGGCGTGCGTTACGCGTTACTTGCAGCAGAAAATAACCGCTGTTTTCCTACTCTTCTTGATAAAGGAGACAAAACGCACCAATTTGGATAATGTCGCCATGCACAAGAGTATATTTTTCCTCAATATTGGCGTTATTTACCCATACGCCGTTAAACGAGTTTGTATCACGTATAGAAAAGGTGCCATCCAGCGGCTCAATCACCGCATGCTCGCGCGAAACAGTCATGTCGTTCAAGAACACATCACACTGTGGGCTTCGACCAATTGTCTGAACAACATCGTCTTCCAAACGATATGATACACCGGTTTGTGGGCCACGCACCACGCGTAATACTGCTTCCGCTGCAGGCTTAACTTGTGCAGCAAACGATTCATCTTCAAGCGATACCGGCTCGAAACGCTGTGTCGATCCAAGCAGTTTGAAACCGCAATGCGGACAAGCCGAAGCTTGCGGTTCCAAATCGCCGCTACATACGGGGCATCTCTCGGTCATATATAGCTCCTTTGTTCTCCTTGGTGGACAGCACTTAGACTGCTGCTGCCGTTTTATCGTTGATGAGCGGCGTATCATTAAGGGTGACAGGTGATGCTACTTGAGATTGACCCGAAAGGCCACGGAACAGGCGATCCCACCAAATACCAATGCCCTGCATAAAGTCTGGTGCAGCCACCTCTTCGCAAGCGACAAGATCCTGCGTTGCTACAACAGCATTACGTTGCTTGAAGGTAATGGTACCCACCTTGTCTCCCGCCTTAATATTGCCCTTAACTTCATCGAATTCAAGCGATTGACTCACGTTTCCGTTGAGGTCGAATATGCGAACAGATGCGTCAGGATCGGCAAGCGTCGCCTTAACCTTCACATCGATCCATTCACTATGTGGTACCTCAGCCACCACGGGAACGGTGGTAGTGTTCCCATTCATGGTCATAGAGGTTGTCTGAGAACTATTGGCTAAAGGATAATCACGTTCATGAGCGTATGCCCACTCAAACAACGTTTGAGCATCGTTAAAGCGCTGCGCCTCCGACGATGAATGAATAACAATAGCATACAATTCTTTGTCGCCATTATAGGCGGCACCGGCAAACGAAGGACCCGCAAGCGCCGTGAAGCCTGTTTTGATACCAATGGCGTATTGGTAAACACCAATAAGAGCATCGGTCGATACGAGATCAATAACGGTTCTAGTGCCTCCACGCATCACGACAATACTTGTGTCGCCTCCTGCTACGATAGAACGAAACTCCGCATTTTTCATAGCATACTGGGCCATTTTTGCTACATCAGCAGCGCAACTATGCTGATCACCCGCAAAGGTTCCGTCATCCAAACCATGAGGGTTTTCAAATACGGTATCAACACAATCGAGATCCGCAGCTTTAGCATTCATGGCACCAACAAATGCTTCTTGCGCGGTCGAGCCCCCTTGGTTGCCATTCCTGCTTGCATTGCTAAGCAAAAGGGAACCCACTGTTTCAGCGATAGCAACAGAAGCATCGTTGCCTGAAGGCACCAGCAGCGCCTTCAGAGCTACCTCAAGGGGCATCTGATCTCCCTCGGCAAGTCCCGCTGACGATTCCCCCACTTCGGCCGCAGCAGCTGATACGGTAACCGTCGTATCAAGAGACAACATGCCCGCAGTAACCGCATCAAGTGCAACGATAGCGGTCATGACTTTTGTGATAGATGCAATTTGGGTGGGATTAGTACCATTGCGCTCAAAATATACGGTACCGTCAGCATCCATAAGAAAGGCGTATTCGGCATCGATATTGGGGCATTGAGCAACTGCTAAGCCACGTGCGTCTACCGTCTGACCATAAACAACATCAGCCTTACGTACGTCGGCGAAAGCTGAGGCTGGCACCGCGACAAAGCCACAGGTCAACGTTAAGGCAAGTGCGCAAGCAACAAGGCTCGCGCACCGTCTTTTTAGAGTATGTTCAAAATACTTAATCCAAAGCATATATATCTTCCGGTCTGACCGGCTCGAAGCCGGAGGCGGTCAACTTCTCCTCAATCTCACTATCGCCGTCAACCTTAAGTACGTCAATGGCGATACCTTCGTTTACGGAAAAACAATAGCCATACTCAATGTTTGCTTCTTGTGTATCCATGAACTCAAGAAGCGACGCCAAACCACCAGGGATATTCGAAACACGCACCGCCAGAACCGAGGTAACGCTTGCTCGGTAACCAGCTTGCCTTAATGTCTCTGCTGCAGCCTCAGGCGTGTCGGTGAGCATACGTACCACGCCAAAATCGGCTGTGTCAGCTATGTTGAGGGCATGCATATTAATACCTGCATCAGCAATTGTGCGGCACGCTGCCGCCAAGCGGCCTTTCTCGTTCTCAAGGAAAACGGTTAGCTGGGAAATCATGCGCGGCCCCCTTCTCTCAGGTCGATGATGCGCTTTGCCTTACCTTCACTGCGCTCGATGGTCTTAGGTTCAACAAGCTTAATGTCCACGGCTATTTGCAAATTGCTCTTCAGTTCGCCAGCCAAACGACGCTTCAAGTTCTCAAGTTTACGTATTTCATCAAACGGAAAATCAGGTACCGTCTCAATTTTTAGCTCCACACGATCAAGAGGACCTTTGCTTGTAAGCACAATTTGATACTGGGCCGCAATCTCAGGGAAGCCAACAATAACCTGTTCAATTTGAGAAGGAAACACGTTCACGCCACGAATGATAAGCATGTCATCGGTACGCCCTACAATGCGATCAATCTTACGGTGAGTACGGCCACACCCGCATTCGCCAGGAATAATACGAGTAACATCACGAGTACGATAGCGCACAAGAGGGCAGCACTCACGCACCAGGGTGGTGAACACCAATTCGCCATAGGTTCCATCGGGTACGGGACGCAACGTATCGGGGTCGACGATTTCGGCATAGAATTGGTCTTCGGCTATATGTAAGCCGTTACTTTCAACACATTCCATGGCTACACCTGGTCCCATAACCTCGGACAGCCCATAGACATCACAATACTGAATACCCAGTTTTTGACGGATGTCGTCACGCATACTTTCCGATGCCGGTTCGGCACCGAAAATACCAGCTGAAATATTAAAATCTGTAACCGGATCGTAACCCATTTCAATGGCAGTATCGGCAATAAGAAGTGCGTAAGAAGGCGTGCAAGCGAGAATGTCGGTACTCAAATCCATCATCATCTGAATCTGACGTTTCGTGTTTCCCGAGCTGGTGGGAATAACCGAACATCCCACAGCTTCGCCACCAGCATGGGCCCCCAAACCACCCGTGAACAATCCGTAGCCATAGGAGACCTGAATAGTTGAGTTTGCATTGCCATTCACCATATAAATTCCGCGGGCGAAGCAGTCACCCCAATTTTTCAGGTCATTTGCCGTATGACCTACAACCGTAGCCTGCCCTGTCGTACCCGACGATGCATGAATGCGCGCCACATCTTTCTGCTCCACGGCGAAGAGTCCGAAGGGATAAGCATCGCGCATATCCTGCTTTACCACAAAGGGAAAATTTGCAAGATCGTCGAGACTCTTTAAATCGCCAGGCTCCATGCCGGCTGCTTTAAATGAGTTACGGTAAAACTCCACCTTACGGTAAGCGTGTTCCATCGATTTCTGTATACGCGCAAGTTGAAGATCGCGCAGTTGTTCTAAGGGCATGGTCTCGATATCTGGCTGGTAGTACACGGGTTTATCCCTTCCCTCTTACATTTCCTATGATTGTTCTGCATCGCGAAGCTTAGCGGCAACATCAGGAGCAGCAACTATTACCTCGGTTATTGGATCGTAGGTTGAGGCAAACAGATCTTCGTGCAGCACGGTGCCGTCCGATGTAGCCACAGAACGCACCACCGTAATACTTTTACCATTTGTTCCTGCCGTCTTGGTATAACTCGTACCAGAAGCCATGGACTCCTCGGTTACTACTTTGGTCTTATACTTCGCACCTTCGGCCCAGTTTCCCACGTTACTACTTACACGATAACCTGGATTTACTCCATATAGTGTAACGGTTACCGAAGAATCCGTGTAGGTCAGAAGTACCAAAACGTCCGAAGCGCCGTCGTTCTTCCATACAAGATCAAGATCTGGCCAGCTAACAGCCGCATCACGACCCGCTGGATAACTGGACATATAAAGCGAGTGATTATGACGTGTAACGACAGGATATCCCGAATCATACACTGCATTAAATACCGTTGTTGCCACCTGACAAATTCAGCCACCTACTGCATCGTCGTACTGTCCGTCGATGATGGCTCCGGCACCCAAGAAACCACGTTCGGCATTGCACTCCCCCGCCACCCCGTTGAACGACCAAGTATCGCCCGGTTTGACGATAGATTTACTAAGCAAATCGGACACCAGGTGGATATTATGATTCCGATTCTCAGTGCCAGCCCCACTCGTGTAGGAGGTAGTATACGAAGCAACATCGGTAATCAGGCCCAACGTAAAAGCCTCATCAAAAGACGACGATGCTGGTGCGGGGCCGCTGGCAACAGTGACCTCGACAGGTTGTCCAGGACCAGGACGAAGAGCGCTCGCATTTCCCGTGCTGTCGATACCGACAGTTCCCTCTGAGCCTGCTTGAGAATTCGGCTGATATTCAATCTTGTCTGCTTCGCCAAACAACACCATTTCTAATGCATGTACGGTCTCAGCAACAAGAGGAATATCTCCAACTCCTTCCGTATGTACCGTAATATCGTCACCAGTACGTTCGAACGACACTTTTGTGCTATCGCCACTGTCTACCTGCTGGACATGGGTCAGAATAGACGATTTCGCATGACTCTCTTCAAGGTAGGGTACGAGGCGCCACACACCGTCTGCTCCCTCGATGCGCGCAGCCACCCAAGCGCCAATATCAGATGCGGAGGCGCTCCACGTAGCACCCTTATAAACAAAGCGAACTCCGTCGGCTAATGAAGTGTTTACCTGATCGCAAACACTTTGAGCTGCAGCATGGTCAATTCGCAGCGGCGCATAGTCAACCCGTGCGACAAAGGTGCCGCGTCCATTAGGGTCGGACAAAAAGGCTCTATCGAGCGCATCTTCAAACGTAGCGCGATCAACCATACTGCCATCGTGTCCATCCGTCACACTCGCCGTACCAGACGAGACGGAGATGCCAAAATCAACACGTGGATTACCGATGGTTGCGTCAATGTCGGCTGCAAGCGTCTCAAGTGCATCCGGGTTATACTGCGCCCGAGCCTCAACCGTCCATCCCCCAAAAAAAGCAGCCAACCGTGCACCGAAACCACCCTGCTCTCGGCCAACAGCAAGAGCCTGCGCAACAAGTTCATCAGTGGGCAATGAGGCTCCGAGCGACGGAGCAGTGGCTGCCCAAAGTTCCTTGTTTGCTTGAGCCTGCTCAACAGAACGCTGCTCGGCGAGGGCTACGTTTTCCGCTTGCGCCATTTCGTCTGCCACCTTAGAAGCAGATTCGTCGCTGGCGTACACAATTACATTACCGTTCGCAAGACGACCCTGATAGGTTTCGTTCACCAAATCATGTATTTCCTCAAGTGATTTACCCGACACATCAAGCTCTCCGATATGCACACCTGCGTAAGCTTTACCCCAGTTCATGCCTAGATCGATAAGTCCGCCTGCCAGTAGAGCCGCCACAGCAACCACCGCAATAAGGGCAAGGCGACTGCGGGAAATAAGCGACACGAAGAGACGTCCAATCCAGCTCAACCCATGCCCTATGAGGGTAAGTAAGGCAAGCAATAGATGACCGATAAAAGAAAAAACGCGCCGCAGCACACCTCCTTCAGAGGCAGACTTCGACGCGTCTTTCGACCAAAGCGTAGGAGTGTTGTACGAACCGCGAGTTTCAGGTCGGCTTTTCTGCCCCCGCTCCCGCAAAGCCGCCGTTGCGGGAGGAGTTACGGGGCGCCTCGTACTGTTTGAAGTGCGCGGCGTCGTTGCAGTCCTCCTCGCTGGCGATTTTGTTCGTGAGTTGACGCTCGGCTGACGAGACCTTGAAACCGAGGAGGTCGCTGCAGGGCGCGTTTGTCGAGAGCTATCTACCGACCTGCGGGCAGCATCATCGCGCGGGCTATGAGACGCGCTTGATCCGTCATTATTTCGTGGTGGACGGTGATTCATACACTACCGACCTACCGACTTATCGTTTGACATATCCCGAACCTCGCGTATTTGCGCGAGCGCAGAAACTAGGTAATGTAGCGTAGTGACGAGCGCAAGAACAACACCCACATACACAAACCAAATACCCCACGAATAAATATCACTTGAGAAACCTGGCAACCACGTAACGTCAACCAAACCAAGGCCGTTTAACAGCGGCCAATTCAACAACAAGCCCGCAAAGCCAACAAACAGCAAGGTCGTTGCAACCTTACCTGCATATACCACAGGAACGCGAATATGGTAGCGCTTAATAAGAACGGCGCCGCCCATGAGAAGCAACAGATCACGAATTAACAAGATTGCGATAATCCAGAAAGGTAAACGTCCCACGAAAAATAGTCCTGCTACACCAGCTATCATAAGAATGCGATCCACTGCAGGAT
>JAEWYG010000190.1 GCA_023395755.1 Actinomycetes bacterium
ATCGACAGCAGCATCTTTCTCAACGGGAACCGACTCTCCGGTGAGCGACGATTCCTGGATGCGTAGACTGGCTGCTTGGATAAGCCTTAGGTCGGCGGGCACCATGCTGCCATCGCCCAGTTGAACAATGTCGCCTACGACAAGCTCATGCGCAGGAATTATCTCTTCAATGCCGCCACGTACAACACGAGCACTGGGGGCGCTCATGGTGCGCAATGCCTCAAGGGAAGACTGCGCATTGCGTTCTTGCACAATACCAATAACGGCATTTACTATCACGATAGCGGTGATGATGCCAGCTTCGGCCCATTCCTGTAATAGGGCAGAGAGTATGGCGGCAACTAAAAGAATAAGAACCATAGGATCGCCCAGTTGCTCGCGCACCATAGCGCCGAGTGTCTTAGGGGGCTTCGAGGCGAGTTCATTGGGTCCGTATTTCGCCAAGCGCCTTTGCGCTTCGGCATTTGAAAGCCCCTGCTCTTTTGATTCGAAAGCGGCGAGTACGTCGTTGGGGGTCTTTGCATGCCATGATGCCCTGGGGGCGGTGTGCGCGGGATTGTTGATTGAGTCGGGGTTGGTATGATGGGTTACCGTGGATGAAACAGAGGGGCGCGGATGGTCGGTACGAGAGTGCATGGTGTTTCCTTTCCCCCTACAATGAAGGTTTATATCAAAGTGAAACCGACGATACCTGATAGGCGTTGGTATCCACCGAACCGTCATGTGTCGGTCATGAAAGCATTACATGTTTCCCGTATGCCATTGTTTCGTGACGTCTTTGGGGATGAGGTAAAATGACCTGATGAAACGAAAGGACGTTCTCAATGGTGAAGAAGATATGCTTGGACAATCTACCGCATACCGTTGCGCTTGAGCGTGATCCTGAGGGGCGAGCCTGCTTCTCTTATGTTGATCAAAGAAAATTGCCCGACGCTCTTCATTTTGAACGGACGAGGGAGTGGTGTTGTGTCGTTGATGCCATTAAAGATCTTGGTGTGCGGGGGGCGCCAGCTATCGGCATCGCGGGAGCTGGTGCGTTGGCTCTTTGGGCTTGCAATGAAGGCGTTTCTCGTGCTGTGTCACGTGGATGCAGTCAGGCGATGCCGCAGTTTCTGGAAGAGCTCGAATCGGTTGTTGACGAAATTGTTTGCGCGCGTCCGACTGCAGTAAATTTGGAATGGGCAGTGCGCCGTGTAGCGAGGCGAGCGCAGACGGCTGCAGCAGAAGGTGCTACGCCGAGTGATGTGGCCGATTTCCTTTTTACTGACGTAAAACGTATGGAGACGGAAGATGAAGCAACAAATCGGGCTATTGGAGAACAGGGCGCTGCCCTTATGGGCCCCGGCAGCCGCCTGCTTACACACTGCAACGCAGGAAGTTTGGCTACTGCCTTTTATGGTACGGCTCTTGGTATCGTGTACGCAGCCGCAGAGCGAGGTTTGGTTGAGCGTGTGTATGCCGACGAGACACGTCCAGTGGGGCAGGGTGCGCGCCTGACGGCCTGGGAACTGTCTCGTGTAGGTATTCCTTGTACGCTTATTTGTGACAATATGGCAGCAAGCCTCATGGCTGCGGGTCAGGTAGATGCGGTATTTGTTGGTGCTGATCGCATTGCTGCTAATGGTGATGTGGCCAACAAGATTGGAACCTACGGTGTAGCTGTTCTGGCGCGCTACCATAATATTCCGTTCTACGTAGCGGCTCCCACATCCACCATCGATTTCTCGCTTGTTGACGGTTCGAGTATCCCCATCGAGCAGCGCGAACCTTCCGAGGTTTTACCGCGGCCCCTGGCCGGCGTGGAAGTGTGGAATCCTGCCTTTGATGTTACCCCAGCTGATCTGATTACTGCCATTGTCACCGAGCAGGGGGTGTTCGAGCCAGGTAAGTTGAGCTAGAATGGATACTATGCAGCGAGGTTGCAAGGAGGTTCCCATGCGCATTATTTACCGCGAGGACCAAGAACAGCGCGAGCACGAGAAGCTTTCTTCCGATGCGGCATTTGCCGATGAGGGTGAGGGGCGCGCTTGCTCGGCCCAGCCCGATATACTGCGCAACGATTACCAACGTGACCGGGACAAGATATTGCATACGAAATCATTTCGTCGCCTGTCGCACAAAACTCAGGTGTTCTTGGCTGCTGAGGGTGACCACTTTCGCACAAGACTCACGCATACGCTAGAAGTTTCTCAGATCGCTCGCACTATTGCTCGTGCGTTAGGCTTAAATGAGGATTTGACGGAGGCGATATCACTTGGACATGATCTAGGGCATACGCCATTTGGGCATACGGGTGAGGATGCTCTGTCTTATTGTCTCGCGCGTCATCGAGGTATTGATATGTGTTCATCGGAGGCTCCGCTCCTTTATCGGCACAATGAGCAGAGCTTGCGTGTGGTTGAGCATATTGAAAACGGTGGCAAAGGATTAAATCTGACACCCGAAGTGCGTGATGGTATTCTTAACCATACGGGAATACTGCGTGCCGAGACGCTTGAGGGCCGCATTGTGGGTACGGCTGATCGTATCGCGTATGTGAATCATGATATCGACGATGCTATCCGAGCGGGTATTTTAGCTGAAAATGACCTACCGGTATCTACTCATACCATACTGGGTCCTGATCACTCTTCACGTATCGAAACGCTTGTACTAGATATGGTGGAGACCTCGGCTGCGTGTGATGACATTCGCATGAGTGATTCTGTTTGGAGCGCCATGATGGAGTTACGGTCGTTTCTCTTCGAACACGTGTATCAGTCGTCGGTGGTGTTGGCGGAAGTAGAAAAAGCAACCTACCTCATAAATGCACTTTTCGATTATTACGTCGATCATGTTGCAGAAGTGCCGCAGGAATACCGGGTTATTTCGGGCGGAGACGACTTGCGTGCCGTGTGCGATTTTGTGGCTGGTATGACTGACCGCTACGCAAAAAATCAGTTCCAGCAGCTGTTTGTACCACGCTCGTTGCATTATTAGGCTTTCTCGCGCGGCTTGTTGTGGAAATACTAGTAGCTCATATGACCGATGACCTGTCAAGAAGAAAATAGAAGCCCAACCCGTCCTTGCAATGACCGGCTGGGCTTCTTCCCTTCATGATGCATCCCGCCGCCAGACGTGTTTCCAACGTCAAGCACAG
>JAEWYG010000112.1 GCA_023395755.1 Actinomycetes bacterium
GGATTTCGCCGCTCGAGTGTATTCGGTACCTACGCCGCTGGCGGGCAAGTAAGATTTTTGCGTATTACGATGAGGTTTTGAAGGGTTGCGGCCATGTGTCTGCAACCCTTTTTAGTTTGCTTTATGACTAGCAGTGGAGCCATTCTTACCCATAATTTTTAATTGGCTTAACCTGCGCCGGCATAGATAAGACAAAAGCTCGAGAGAGTTAGAAATGCAGACAGAAGGGGCTATAAACCTGAGAACTAGGGTGTGGTTATATCTGAGCGCGTCCTTGTAACAAGAACAGGCCACCATGCGAAAATACATGATGACCTGCTGAAGTTCATGGTGGGCGATGAGGGATTTGAACCCCCGGCCTTGTCCTTGTAAGGGACCTGCGCTCCCGCTGCGCCAATCGCCCATGTTTTCGTCACTTTACGACGGACAGCTATTCTCCCACAGAATGCGCAATCGCGCAATGCATCATTTGGCGTTTTTTTGCAATACGCTTCAATAAGGTTGAACAATTTGCAATTTGCCATTCCGATTGTCTTTTTTCTTGATTTATACAGTGCAACGACAAACTGCATCAACTTGTTGCAAGTGTCTCTCGTGGGTATCAATGCGAGTGTTTTCGAGGGGGCTCGTAGGAGTCGCTTCCTCTTTGCTGCTTGTCTTTTGTTGGAATAATGCTGGAAAAATGTTCGGTTTCGGGAGTATTGCGGTGGATAGTTTGCTCGATTTTCGTCTTGCTTTCGACGGTCGCACATGGGCTGGCCTGATGGTAGATCGGTAAGGTTGCGGCGGCATACTGAGTACACGATTTCTGGGATGCGGAGGCAACGATGAGGCGAAAAAAGACAACAGCAGTGGGCATTGCTTGCGGAATTTTATGTGCAGCATGCGTGTTTGTCTACCTGCAGAGCGTGCGTGGCGAAGCGGAGGCGACGCGTACGGAGGCTCTTTCCCGCTACGGGGGTGAGCAGATAGAGGTATGCGTAGCTCGGCGGGATATTTCCGCTGGCGAAAAGGTTGAAGCGGGGGCTATCGAAACAAAGCTCTGGGTAGCCGATCTTCTTCCGGCAAATGCGGCGCGTTCGGCCGAAGAGGTGGTTGGGCGGACGGTAACATCGTCTGTTCTTTCGGGTGAGGTGGTGTCGCTTTCTCGGTTTGGCGAAGTGTCGCATGCGATTGATGTTCCTGAAGGCTATGCGGCGTTGAGCGTTTCAGCAAAAACAGTGCAGGCGGTAGGTGGGGCGGTGGCGCCGGGTGCAAGAGTAGATGTGTACGCTTCGGGTGATACAACGACAGCTGCAATTGCGCGTGACGTATTGGTGCTAGCTACGAGTGCAAGTGGTTCAAACGACAAAGTGTCTTCCGATATGGCTTGGGTGACGGTTGCGCTTGAGCCCGAATTGGTGCAAGAGGTTATCGCTGCTTCCCGAAAGACAGAACTGTACTTTGCTTTACCGTCATCGGAAACCACGAGGGCTGGCATTACTCGTTCGTCTGGGGAAAGTGCTGGAAGGAGTGATTTATCATGATCCCTTCCGTTGCATTGTGTGCCGATAATGAAAGCATTCGCCACCCTGATCTCATGGGATTGGCGGGCGAGAATCTTGCTGCCCAAGGGTGGTTGCGCTTGTTCACGACGGCCGAAGAGGCCCGACTTTTCCTACGTAACGATCATAGCTTTAAGGAGGCATGGGTAGCAGGATGTGACGATATTGAACCCATCAACTTGGCAGCAGCTTTAAAACACGATCGAGCCGACCTCCGGGTGTGTTTACTCGCATTTCAAGGAACAGGATCGTTGATGAGCAGAGCGAGTGCGGCGGGACTCGATGCATCGCTAACGCGCCAGGCGTTTACTGAACGATATTCTGCAACAAAGCATCGTTGTATGGCTGCGGTGGTCGATACTCCGATTGGATCGTGTACGCAACGCGTCGCCCAAGTATCGATGAATGGTGGCGACATTTCTATAGGGTATTCGCCAACAACAATAGGTAAGGATCTTTCGCAGTCAAGGGTGGGACAACCTGGACGTCTGCAGTCGGATTCTTCACAAGGGGGCTTTTCGAAGACGCGAACTGCACAGGCGAGTTTCTCGCAGGACGCTTTCTTGTCTGTGGACGAGAAGGTGCTTCAGCCGCAAGAATCTTCGGTTTTTCAAGTGGACCGCTCGATTGCATCTACGCATCGCCCAGCATTTATTTTGCCGGTAGTTAGTGGCAGTGGTGGAGCGGGAAAAAGTACGGTTGCCGCGCTGTCGGCGCTGTTTGCACAAGGATTAGGTTACAAGACGCTATTGCTGGACTTCGATTTGCAATTTGGTGACATGCGTGAGATGACGGGATGTACGACGACGCTTTCTGTCGATGAAGTAATCACAGCGCCTAATCGTCTTGCTCATCTAATCCCCGAGGGCTTGCTGCCGGCAGTATTGGGCGCGCCGCAGCGTCTCGAAAACGCTGAGTCGATTGCGCTTGGTGGTGCCCGTTTGCTCGACGACCTCCAGGGTCGATTTGATGTGATTGTTGCCAACACCGGTGCGGCGTGGGCGGACCATCATGCGTTGTTGTTGGAACGCTGCTCGAAAGCTCTCTTTCTGGTGGATCAAAGGCCCTCGTCGTTACGTGCCTGTCGTCATGCTCTCGACTTATGCACGCGGTGTGGTATTGCGACAGGTCCGTTTTTATTTGTGGCAAACCGCTGTTCGAAAGGAGCATTGCTTTCTTCGATTGATGTGTCGTGTGCCTTAAAGGGGGCTTCTGCAGTGGAATTACGTGACGGAGGGCGCGAAGTTGAAGAGCTCATGGGGGCGGGTCAGCCTCTCGATCTCATATCTGTAAAGAACGATTTGTGCACGAGTTTAGAACATGTGCTTGTTGATATTCTTCCAGGTTGCGAGGGTAGGTCGCTACGCTTAGCGGAGCCGCGTGCTGGAAAGTTGGAGCGTCGGTTTGGTCGTGGTCGTCGTCGAGCGCGGAAGGACGAGTCATGTCTTTATTAGAGCGCGTTCGTCAGGCGGGTAACGATATCTCATCAACCAATGTAATGGAAACTGAACCGGGGATAGACCTGTTGAGAGCACAGGTGCAAATGCTGGTGTCTGCTGATGATGTTGCGGCTATGCAAGTTGATAATCCAGAACGGGCGCGCAATGAGGTACGCAGCGCTTGTCGTCGGGTGTTTAGCCATCCGTGTTGGTCGTGTTTGTCGGCTGAACGTCGCCAGTGTTTGGAATCTGATCTGATCGATACTATATTTGGATTTGGTCCTCTTGAAGGCCTTCTTGATGACGACACCGTTACGGAAATTATGGTGAACGGCCCGAAGAAGTTGTTCTTTGAACAGGAGGGCCGACTTTGCCGAAGCACTCAAGAATTCGTTGACGACGGGCAACTTCGTGCATTAATCGACCGCGTGTTGGGGCCGTTAGGAAGACGAATTGATGAATCGTCACCCATGGTGAACGCCCGTCTTCCTCAGGGTCATCGTGTACATGCCATTATTCCACCCCTGGCGCTTGACGGGCCGGTTTTAACGATTAGGAAATTCACGAAGCGGGTCATGACTCTTGAAGATATGGTTGCGAAGGGGTCGTTTGATGAAACGATGCGGGGATTTTTAACCTGGGCCGTCCGCGCTCGCAAAAGTATTGCTGTTTCGGGAGGGACGGGCTCGGGTAAAACGACGCTGCTGAATGCGCTTTCATGCGTTATATCGCCCGAGGAACGCATTATTACTATTGAGGATTCGGCCGAGTTACGTTTTCTTGAGCATCCACACGTAGTGCGTCTGGAAGCGCGTCCTCGCAACGCGGAGGGTTGTGGTGAAGTGAGTATTCGAGACTTGGTAACCAATGCGTTGCGTATGCGTCCCGACCGCATTGTGGTTGGCGAGTGCCGAGGGCTTGAGGCGTTGGACATGTTGCAGGCCATGAACACGGGGCATGATGGATCGCTTACCACGCTGCACGCCAACTCTCCTGAAGAATCAATCGCGCGTCTAACCACTATGGTGCGCTACGGTGCCGATTTGCCCGTAGATGTTATTGAGGCAAACATTGCAAGCGCTATCGATTTGGTGGTGCAGACCACTCGCTCGCTGGATGGCTCAAGACGTGTATCTGAAGTGGTTGCTTTTTCCTATGATCGCGAGAAGCGATGTTGTGCAATAGAACCGCTATTTAAACGTGATGAGGGAGAAGACCAAGGACGATGGCTACGTGCACCTTTATGGCTTGCTGACCTACCTTTTCAGGGCAATGCAACCAATGAGGAGGTGGCAGCGTGGATGCGAGCTTGCTGCTTGGCGGCCTGAGTATGGTGTTTGCTTTTGCAACTCCGATGCTACTGACAAGAGGTTTGCCTGTTTTTGATCGTGCAGCATGGGGAGTGAGATACGCTGAACAAAGCGATTCTTCCATTCGAGAGGGCTGGCTCGCATGGCGGCTTCGCAACGGGTTCGCATTGTTTGTTCCTGTTGCGAAAATACTCTTGAGAATTATGCGGATGCGGAAACTTATCGGGGAGGGTGTGTTGCTGTTAGCGGAGCGTCGTTATTTTGCAACTGAAAGATCGCTTGTCACGGTTATTCTGGCGGGCTCTCTGCTTTTGGCATTGGTGGCTGGCGTGGTGACACAAAGTGTGGTGGGTGCTGTCGCATCTGTTATCTGTGCGCTGGCCGCAGTGGTGGTGCTGACGAACTCCGCGAGCGACCGCCGTCGTGATGCGATGCGAGAGGCGGTGCCTCAGGTATTGCAATCGCTCGCTACGTGTTTTGGAGCGGGGTTAACTCTATCCCAGACTTTCTCTCAGGTTGCCGCAGAGATACGTGGCCCCTTACGTATCCCGTTTTCTCATGCAGCTTATGTGCTCGATACGGGTGGTTCAGCACAGGAGGCATTGTCTCAGCTCAAAGTTGATGCAGGCGTTGCCGAGCTAGCTTTTGTGGCAGTTGCTCTGGATGTGCAGCATCAGGCTGGAGGTAGTTTAAGGCAGGTTTTAGATGCAGCGCGCGATTCGGTGGAAGGAGAGCTCGCGCTGAGGCGTTCACTTAAAGTGCAGACGGCTCAAGCGCGGTTGTCTGCGCGGGTGGTAAGTGTCATGCCAGTTGTATTGGTGGCTGTATTCTCGCTGCTAAGTAGCGATTTCCTTGCGCCGTTTTTTTCAAGTCCTGCAGGGTATGCGTTGCTTGCTGTGGCGTTAGGTATGCAGGTGTCTGGAGTGTGTCTTGTGCGACGCGCGCTGGAGGTAGGGGTCGGATCGTGAGCGCTGATTTCTCGTCAATTGTTGCACTACTTTCGTGTTTGTCGGCGGGCGTTGTCGGATGGTGCGCTTCTGGTATGTGGCTTGCTCGAAGGTTGGCTTTTGAGCAGCGGCGCACACTGCGTCAGAGTGCAGGGGTTGAGGTTGGGTCAAACGCTGATGCACATCTGCATGGTGTGTCGGGCGC
>JAEWYG010000147.1 GCA_023395755.1 Actinomycetes bacterium
CATCACTTGCGCACCCGAACACATCCATGCGAAAACCAGGTGAGCTGACGCAAGTCGATTCACCTGGTTTTTAGTTGGAGGAGGAGCCGAAGACACCTCGGAAGATTATCGCGTTCGCTTTATTTAGTTTCAGGGTTATGAGGCCAGTCGTGACAGCTGAGGCACTGATTGTCAGTAAGCTCTCTGTCTTTTGCATGGCAGTTCCCACACGAGTTGTATCCCCCATGAATCGAATCATGCGGATTGCTTTGGCCATAGGATGACGTAGTTTCGGCCAACGCCTCATAGCTTCCACCGTGGCAGGACAAGCACTTCTCGTCTGATTCGTAAGCCCCCGAGCCTTCTCCAGATACTTGCTTTGCCTGCGTTTTTGAGGAAGGCGATCCTTCACTCGAAAGCTTGGGGGAGCATGCCGCAAGTCCTAGGATCAAAGCCAGCACTGTTGCAACAATGGTTATCACACACAAATATCTTTTTACTTTCTGCATAAGTTTTACGCCCCTTTCACAGCATGTTCGGCCGCAACGTAACCAAACGTAACGGCACGCCCAATAGAGGTCCCGGGAATATGACGTGGGTAGTTACCAGCAAAAAAATTACCGGATGCATTACCGATGGCATACAGACCCTCGATAACTCGATCGTTCATATCGAGAACCCTGCATTCACCATCGATGGTCAAACCCCCCGTTGTGGCGAGCACGCAGCTGTTGGTAGTAAGGGCATAAACCGTCTTCCCGGCAAATGGAGCGACGCTTTCCATAAAGCGGTTAAATTCAAGATCCTTTTTGTTTTCATAATAACCGTTCCAGGTTTTGACGGTTTGCTCAAGACCTTCGGCGTCGATTCCGCATTTCTCAGCCAGCTCGCGCAGACTCGAGGCACTGAAAGCCCATCCTTTTTCCTCAAACTCGGCGAGCGCTTCCGTCGCAGCAGCAATTTCCTCTTCAGATTCGCCCAGCATACCATCGTCGAACACCTGCCAACAATTCTTACCATAACCAGGCTGGGCATTCTGCGCATTCGATACCGCCTGAAACGGAAGATCCTCGTTCACATACCGTTTTCCTTGGCCGTTCACGTTGAGTGCAAGCCAAATGGGTGTCCATACGCGCGCATCAAAGAACGAATCGGGATTACCCCAGCGGAAATTCATGACCGGCTGAGGCAGAGAGTCCATCTGCGCCCCGACCGTTAGACCCATCATGTGTCCGTCGCCGGTAGTTCCCCAACCCGGATTCCACCAACTGGACGACGCATAGTCTTCGGGGCGAACCCACGCCTCCATCATCTCAGGGTTGGCATCGTAGCCACCAGTCGCCAAGATAACGCCTTTACTGGCGTTGATCCGCAGGTAGCCATCGGTGCTTTTCGCTACAACACCAACAACACGCCCCGATTCCTCGCGTATCAGTTGAACCGCTGGAGTGCGATAGCGAACCTCTAGGTTGTTGTATTGCTGAGCGATCTCGGCCATCTCAAGGCATACATAGATGCCTGAATAACCCGAACGCACACCAGCATCGGGCGGCAAAGAAGGACTATCATAAAAGCCTAACTCTGAGGGAATGGTAGGCATACCATTTGTGCTGGGAGCCTCTTCGACCGGCGTGATAATGAAGCCACTCTTTCCCTTATTGAGCATTTTCTGCCAGAAATCGGTTGCCTCTCCAGAACGGTACACATAGGTATGGGCGGGTTCAGGACGCGTGCGCCAATAAGCCGACCGATATATCTCATCAAGTAGTTGAGCCGGGTCGATCTTAATGCCGGCATCCTTTTGAGCCTGCGCATCGTAGGCGCCAAAGCACTCAAAACAGGCGCGACCAGCCGTCATCTTCTCCAGACAAAGAGTTTGCGCGCCCTCTTCGGCAGCTTTAAGCGCAGCCGTCAAACCTGCAATACCCGCCCCTACAACCAGTATCTCACAGTCCTCTGTCGCAACAATCTCAGAGCCCGCTATCTCCCGTCCCTCAAACGCAATAGGGCCACGGGGACCGGGACATTCCGCCTTCTTCACAGGAATAAGGTTGGCCTCGCTCGGCAGCGCCGACTGGTAGATACTGCCTCCTGTCTCCCCGCTCGGCGCAGCATCGTCGGCAAACGCCACCGGCGCCGTCCCTAGCGCAGCACATGCTCCCGCGGACAAACCAGCCAAGCCGACACCCTTCAGAAACGAACGGCGCGATACTTCATTCTCTCTCATATTCCCCCTCCTTGCTAATCAATTCTTTCCGCAAAATTTCTTTTGCCGAAAGAATTACTTTACAACGTAAAGTTTATGGTATCGTCTTTTCTTTACGTTGTAAAGTAGAAACGAGAAACAGCCTTTGCTTGCTTCTTGCAAAGAAGATTTCAAGGTAGTCGTACCTTGAAAGACTGCACAAATTAGTTGTCGCGCATTAAAAGCGAAAACCTAGCTTAGTTTTATTTTTGAGTGTTCAGGAAAAGATAAGCGAAACTTAATTCTGCGTGCCCAATCAAAAGATCAGCGGAACCCTATTTCCGTACCCCTGCGATAGTCTGATCGACAATACTATTCATTACATTTGCAGTAAGCATACCCGATACATAACCGAATACGTTGCCGTCTTTATCGATCATGAATGTGGTAGGAAACGCACTCACGCCATAAGCCGCAAACAATTGTCCCGACGTATCCATGAGAACGGGATACGTCACGTTGTGCTGCTTGATGAATGCTTTTACTTCATCCATTCCCACATCAGCATTATTGGGATGATCGGCCGTTTTGGGGTTAGCCACCCCCAGCACTACCACATCTCCTGCATTTTGACCGCGGTCGCGATACATCGTCTCAATATCGGGAATCTCTGTCTTACACGGGCCGCACCATGTGGCAAAGAAGTTCAGGAATACCGTTTTGCCGCGATAATCGGACAGGCGATGCTCAACACCATCCTGATCAACCAAGGCGAGATCGGACAAAGGTGCCACCTGCGTATCTTTCGTATCCGCTGAATTGCCCGACGAAGCCGTTTCCTCATCGTCAGATTTACCATTAGTGCTACCCGTATCCGAGGTAGCCGAACCATCACTATCGACGGGCTGTTCCTGTGCGGTTGGGGCAGCACCAAACGATGAGAGGTAACTGGTCACTCCGTTCATCCACCCCGTCACAGTCATAACGCCCATCACGACAAGCAACACACCGCCCACTTTTACGGTATATTTCACCACATTGCCGTGTGTGCGGAAAAACCGAAGCACTTCGCCCGTAAACAGTCCCACTGCAAGAAACGGCAGCACGAAACCCAGCGTATAGACCGCCACCAGTCCGAATCCGGCCGTAGCAGACGCGCTCGAAGATGCCATAAGTAAGACGCTCGCCAACACCGGACCCACACAAGGCGTCCACGCAAAACTAAAAGTAAAACCTAATACAAGTGCTATCAGTGGATTCATAGCAAATCGACTCAGCTTGAATGGCAGACGATGTTCCTTCTCAACAAGCTTCGTCTTGCCAAACACACCTAGCATGTACAAGCCAAACGCCACCATAATCGCGCCGGCAATCACCGAAAACACCCGCTGGTTGCCTGTAAAGAACTGTCCGAGTGCCGTAAACCCGAAGCCCAACAAAAAGAAGGCAAAGCTTACGCCAACAACAAAGAACAACGTATTTACCAGCACCTTTTTGCGCGGGTATTCAATGGTGCCATCGTCGTTAGTCTTCGCTGCGCCGCCAGCCAAGTAGCCCACATACAATGGGATAAGAGGCAGCACGCACGGCGAGAAGAAGCTTAGTAGCCCCTGAATAAACACGGTGAGCGCAGGAACGCTCGTTTCAAGTGAAAAGCCCATAGGAATCCTTCGGTTATAGGGTTAAACTCGTTTATACCCTATACCCCCTGTGCAAATGAGCCCAAAAGAGAAACACATCGTTTTTGCATGTAGACGATATACCTCAATGTTAAAACCCGTCTTTGAAGAAAAATCAGGCCAGTTTCCTAGTTTGAACTTGGGAAACGGCCTGATTTCAATGTAGGATTTCTGTTGTGGAATAGCCTTGTTCACAACTTTT
>JAEWYG010000171.1 GCA_023395755.1 Actinomycetes bacterium
AACTTGATGTAACCTTCGGAGGATTTACCGACTACGCCGGTAATTTTTCCCTCAGAGTTTTTGATGAGCTGGACAGCCGGAGTTTTGTAAAAGAACTCAGCACCTTTTGCGGCAGCTGCATCAGCTAGCTTTGTCATGATGGTCTGGTGGTTTTCAGGCTTGGGGCCGTATGATTTTAAAACCGCCGTACAGTAGCTTCCTTCATCATACGTATTTTTCGTTGCCGAGATGGAGTAGGGAAGATAATCTACTTCTTGCGATTTCTTCAGCATCCACATCATGGTTTCACCCGAGTGATTAACAAACGACTGCAATAAGTGCTGATTGTTGCGATAGCCGCCTGCTTTACGCCAAGCCTGCATGTATTGTAGCTTGCCAATCTCGTTGCTTTCTTCTAGTACGATGCCTGCTGAACCGTTGCCATTGGCAAGGACTTGACTTGCTTTTTGCAAACATGCAACCGATGCGCCTTCTTCGAGTGCGCTATATACGGCAGGGACGCCTGCCGTACCTGCACCCACTACAACGATGTCGTAGGTTTTCTCTTCTTTAAACGATTTAATGGGATCTAGCTCTACGACTGATTGAGCGAAATCCTCCATGGTGGTGCCTGCTGGAACATTTGCATTGGTGGTGGCGCCTTCTTTTTTTGGTGAGCAAGCTGTCATCATCGTTGCGGTAATGGCGCTACCTCCCAGAACGGCGCCGCCCATTAAAAAGCTTCTTCTGCTAATTTCCATTGTCCCTCTCCTTGTTCGCTTTGCTGTATTGCTCCTGTGTTGTACGAATTTCGACAACGCAGGGTGGCTCTATTCTTTTTTATCTACAGGAGACATGCATCACATAAAAGGTGCCAAAGTGAAAAGAGACTCTTATTGCTCGACCATAAAATAGGGGATATTGGCGCAAGATTGAGAAAAGTATGAAAATCCGATCCTCGAATATTGATAGTGCGAGGATAATGGAAAAATGCGTGTGCCATAGCGATATGGCCGGTCGAGCGAGAATCGATTGGCAGCAAGGCCAGTGAACGCGCAGGGTGGGAGAGTACGTATGGGGAACCTTGCATCAAAAAGAATACTGTCAATAATTGGCATGTCGGTTTTCTGGATGTCTTTGAGATACCAAGCTGTTTTTGGCGTATTGTTTCCTGCCGACAGAGCTATTGGTCAAGTTGATTTTGTTGCTTCACCCTTTTTGGTTTTCATATTGTTTGTATTGCTTGCGAGCTTATTTGTGGTTGTGTGTCCACAGCGAACGGCGCGATGGTTACAGGGAAGGGTTGTCCTACCGATTGTTGTTGCGTCTTCGGTTGGATCTGCGGTAGGCATTGGCGCTCAGTCGGGCATGTTTCCTATTTGGGCATGTTATGCCTCTTCTGTTGTTATTGCATTAGGGTTTGTTGTATGCGTGCTGGTATGGGCCCGGTATTGTTCCGAAACCTTTGGATTTACTACTGTTTTAGATCTCGCCGCTTCCTATGCAGTGAGTTTAATTGTATTCACTTTCATTGGCACCTTTGCACCTTCGCTTAAAGAGCTTATCGCCATAGCGGCTCCTACGGCAACGGGCATATTTTGGTACTTCTTAAACGATCCGCAAACTTACAAAAGAGACGTGCAGAAGTTTGAGGTAAAGCACATTGAACCTTATCTCGCACTGTTCGTGGGATTTATGCTCTCGGGAAGCGTTGTGCGAGGTGTAGTCGACTCTATTAACGTGGGTGCTCCCTCAATGTATTTGCGTTGGGGGCTTTCGGTGGCTATCGCGCTGGCGATTCTTTTCGGCTGTTGGTACCGCTTCGGTAAGAGAGAAAGTGAAAGCGGTAGCGCTTTGTCGCAAGACGTAGCGATCGAGGTTGAGAACCTCTCTTTGAAGTTCTGGATGGGGTTGGCAATTTTATTTTTTGCCGGCGTATTGTCGTGTCTGCTACTTGGCTCGTACTCCACCGGGGGACAGTTGGTCGTTGTTGTGCGATCGACGCTCGATTTTTTGCTTTGGGTGCTTCTCTGCACTATTTCACGTAATAAAAATATTCAACCGCAGCCTTTATTTGCGGCTTGTTTTCTCGTGTGCGAAGCATTGTCGTGGTTTATTAGTTATGAAATAGTACCCCGGATTTTAACCGTGAAGTTTAATCACTTTTCTTCAGCTGCGGAAATGCTACTTTTGATATTGGTGTTCTCGTTAATAGCATTAATAATTGTTGTTTCTGGGTTGGCGATTATGCGAGTAAAGTCGAAAGTGCAGGGCTTGCGTTCCTCTAATAACTTGGAAGATTTCGATATAGATGAACGTCTGCATGCGCTTGATGAGTACTTGCTAACAAACCGTGAGCTTGAGATGGTGTCGTTTCTGTCGCAAGGATATACGCTCAGCAAAGTGGCGGCGAAGATGTATATTTCTAAAAGTACGGCACAGACTCACGCGAAGAGCATTTATCGCAAGATCGGCGTTCATTCGAAAGATGATCTGATTGACGTACTAGTTGAAAAGGGTATTGTGCGATAAGAATGCGTATGGCCTGGTTTCTTTGAGGGGGAAATAAGTATCATATCGCCCGCAGAATTGTTTAGTTTGGAGGGACGGTATTTGGCTGGTACCTCTTCGTTGTCTTCTGTCTTTTGTTGTTAGGTTGGTATTCCTCAATATAGCAAGGTTGGTTCTTGCGAATAAATTAAACTAGAAACGTAGTTTGATGCTCGTGCGCGATACTTATGATTAACAACTCATAAGTATGAAGCCGACATCGCTCACCGCGCAAAGCTGGTAGTTGCCGTGTCGTGGTAGATGCAAAGGATGGTACAGTTTCCTGCCGACTATAGGGAGAATTGAATGTGCGGAATAGTAGGTTACGTCGGATGCGACAATGCGGTTGACTATCTTGTTGATGGCTTATCGCGGTTGGAATACCGTGGGTATGACTCCTCGGGCGTGGCGGTTGTGGGTCAAGATGGTTTGATTGAAACCGTGAAGGCGGTCGGTAAGATCTCAGCGCTTACACGAAAGCTTGAGGGACGCTCCGTTTCGGGTACGTGTGGAATTGGACACACTCGTTGGGCTACCCATGGCGCACCTTCGGCAGAGAACGCTCATCCTCATCAATCTTGCGACGGTCGGATATCGCTGGTGCATAACGGCATTGTTGAGAATTTTCAAGTATTGCGCAAAGAGCTTGAAGCTGCTGGCCATGTATTTGTTTCCCAAACCGATACCGAAGTGATTGTCCATCTGATAGAGGAAGCCTACACCGGGGACCCTATCGACGCTATTCGCTCTGCTGTTTTACAGATGGAGGGAGCCTGGGCGCTTGCGGTGGTTTTTGCCGACAAGCCCGATTGCGTCTATGTTACACGCAAAGATTCACCTCTTGCTGTGTGCACCACGGGCGAGGCCTCTATGCTTGCTTCAGATGCCATTCCCCTGGTTCCCTTTGCGAATGAAATTCATTATTTGGAAGATGGCGAGATTGACGTACTACACGCTACTGGCGTAATTGAGTGTTACGACGTGGAGGGGCGCGTTGTTGAGTACGCGGTTGAGAAAACCATGCTCAAGCCGGGCGATGTTGATCTTGGGCCGTTCTCGGAGTACATGATGAAGGAGATATGCGAACAGCCCTCCGTCATTCAGGGTATTGTTGGCGCGCATGTGCAAGAGGGCGCTGTTGTCTTCTCTGAAGAGGAATTTCCGGCTGCTCACGCAAAGTTGATTGATCACATTACCATCGTGGCGTGCGGCACCTCGTATCACGCGGGCCTCTTTGCGCGCGAGCTGTTTGAAGATTGGTTGGGAATTCGCTGCGACGTTGAGGTTGCTAGTGAGTATCGCTACCGCAAGCCTGTTGCCAACGAACAGACGCTGGTGCTAGCGATATCTCAGTCGGGTGAAACCGCCGATACCTTGGCGGCACTGCGCTTGGCGCGTTCGAAGGGTGCCAAGGTAATTGCGCTTACTAATGTTCCCGGATCGCGCATCACACGCGAGGCCGATTCCACGGCTCTTATTAATGCCGGCGTTGAAATATCCGTTGCTGCCACCAAGTCTTTTACTGCGCAGCTTGCGCTCCTCTCGTTGCTCGGTCTTTACTTGGCGCAGGAGCGAGAGACGATGAGTGTTGAGTTGGTATCCAAGCGCGTTCGTGAACTTCAAGCGCTGCCGTTGCTTATAGAGCAGGTTCTTGAGGATACGTCACAGATCGAATGGGTTGCCAAGCGGCTGGTTGACAAACACTCCGTTATTTATTTAGGACGTGGTATGTCCAACGTAACGTGTCGTGAGGGTGCACTCAAGCTCAAGGAAATAAGCTATATCCATGCCGAAGCATATGCTGCTGGCGAGATAAAACACGGTCCTATTGCTCTTATTGATCCGGATACTCCTGTAGTGGCAGTTGCGGTGAACGCCGACACACTGCAGAAAACGATGAGCAATGTGCGTGAGGTTCAGGCGCGCAATGCTAAGGTGGTAGTGGTTGCCACCGAGGGTAATAACGAGATATCGGCGGTGGCCGATTCCGTTATGTGGATTCCCCGAACATCGGAAGAGTTCAGCTGCATTTTGGCCAGCGTTCCACTTCAACTCTTAGCATTTTTTATTGCCAAGGGCAAAGGGTGTAATGTGGATCAACCGCGCAACCTCGCCAAGAGCGTTACGGTAGAGTAGAGAAAAAGCGTGGGGAAGAAATAGGTAAAAGAAGCACTGTTTGTTTTCAATCAACCGCCTTGAAAAAACGATCAAGGCGGTTGCGTTTATTTAAGCTGAACAACGAACTGTTTCTTGGGTGTGCTAGGGCGCGTGCTTGTATAGCCTCATTTTCTGTACGTGTTTCTACCGTTAGGTTTATTGTGATCACTGGCTTTGATACTGCGTTGGGTGAAATAACGTTCGTTTTATTTACCACGCTTGCGCCTTCTGGTGCGGTTGCTCTTATGTTTATGGGCGTGCCTATAGTAAGGGGCGTGTGGCACTGCAGCGTGTCTGGATGGTATTCGTTATGGTGGCTGGTGCAGTGTTTGTGTCTGCGGTGGCTTTTGCTTACTCCGCAGAAACTATTGTCTCGTGGAATACGGTGTATGTGCCGATTAATCTATGGCTTAATGCTTTGGTGGGTGGTCCGATACTCGCCATTGCGGGTTTGCGTGCTGCGCGCTATTTGCCGGTAGAGGCAAGGTATGGCCGGGTACTTGTAGGTATTTCGGCGGTTGCTTTCGTTGCAAATGTAATTGGTCTTGTGTTGCAGGGTGCCGAATTACCTCTGATACAGAATGCGTTTGGCGCTGCTTCCGATTTAGTTCCCTACTACGGCATTATGGTGGTTGCGTTTGCGCTGCTTGTTTTGATAGGTATCGGGTTAGATGCTTGGGTGCTATTTGGCGAACGCAAAGGGCTGGGCGGGTTGTGTGCTGTGCGCATAATTTTGGCTAGCGGACTGGTGCTGTCGGGCATTTTTGTCATGCGGTTTGCATTCTATATGATGCACATGACCGTCGGTTTGGGTATTTAGGCGTTTCGCTTTAATTGAGGGGTTGAAGCCTCTGCCGCGCCTACTTGGTAATGGAGGGGACGGTTTTCTGCTGCCTCCCGCCCAACTATTCTGTTGCTTACCGGTGAATTTCTTGCCAGTGGCCTCACTCGCTTCGCCCTTCAACTATAATCGGTGATTCGATCTTTGACTAATTGCAAATCGAAGGGGGTGTGAGTTCATGCCGAGGCTTCAAATCATGGATACCACGATCCGCGACGGCCAACAGAGTTTGTGGGCTACGCGCATGCAGATCGGCGACATGCTGCCTATTCTGCCGAAGATGGACCGCGTCGGGTATTGGGCTATCGAAGCGTGGGGCGGTGCGACGTTCGACACGTGCATGCGCTTCCTAGATGAGAACCCGTGGGAGCGTTTGCGCTCCATTAAAGCGCAAACGCCGAATACGCCGCTGTCCATGTTGTCGCGCGGCCAGAACCTCGTTGGCTACAAGCATTATTCACGCGAGATCTGCAACCGTTTTATTAAGGCTTCCAAGCGTAATGGCATTCATGTTTTCCGCGTGTTCGACGCCCTGAATGACATTCGCAACGTCGTTGACAACGCCGAAGCCATCAAAGAATGTGGCGGTCACTTCGAGGGTGCTATTTCTTATACCATGTCGCCCGTGCATACGCTGGATAGCTATCTTGATTATGGTCAAAAGCTAAAGGACCTCGGTGCCGACTCTATTGCTATCAAAGACATGGCCGGCATGCTTACTCCGTATCGCACTGAGCGCATGGTAAAGGCGTTTAACGCTGAAATTGGCTTGCCGTTACATATTCATTGTCACTACGTTGGTGGTATGGCTCCGGCAAACATCATCAAGGCTGCCGAAGCTGGTGCTGCCATTGCCGATACGGCTCATGCTCCCCTGGCATTTGGTAACAGCCATCCTGCTGTTGAAATGATTGTGGCTGCTCTGCAGGAAAGCCGTTATGATACAGGGCTTGATCTTGATCTGCTGTTCGAAATTGCTGAATACTGGGAAGAGGTGCGCAAGCGCGGGCATTACAAGCGCGGTGTGTCTTCCCTTATCCATATGCAGGTGTACTCGCATCAGGTTCCGGGCGGTATGATGTCTAACTTGGTGTCGCAGTTAGAAATTCAAAACGCAGGCGATCGTCTGTCCGAAGTTATGCTTGAAATTCCCAAGGTGCGCGCTGAAGTTGGGTATCCGCCACTTGTTACTCCGATGTCTCAGATTGTGGGTACGCAAGCCGTATTCAACGTGCTTACTGGTAAGCGCTGGAGCGTTGTATCCAAAGAGATGAAAGACTATATCTGTGGATACTATGGCAAAGCCCCAGGGCGCATCGATAAAGATATTATGGCAAAAGTGGTTGGAAATTCTGAGATGCTGCCGCCCGACGTGGCTCCCGGATCGTTGGTTACTACCACTTATGCTCAGGTTGAAGAAGAGATTGGCGATCTCGCAAAGAGTGAAGAGGATGTACTTATGTATGCCCTGTTCCCGAACGAGGCTCGCACTTTCCTCAGCAAGCACCGCACATCCGAGAAAGTCGACTTCCTCATGGAACAGGAGTCGAGCCACACCAAGGAGGACGATTACGTGGACATCAATCAGATTCGCGAGCTGGTTCGCGTTGCCGAAGAGAGCGGCGTGGGCGAGATTGTGGTAGAGGAAGAGGGTACGCGCATTGCGGTGCGTATGCCAGGTACGATGTCGTCTGAGGCGATGGCTGCTATGAGTGCTGCTGCTCCGGTAGCTGCCGTGGCTGCCGCTCCTGCTGCTGCAACATCCGTCGCAGCAGCCGAGTCTGATCGTCCGTCAAGTTGGTATGCTGTTACGGCTCCTATGGTGGGTACGTTTTATTCATCCCCGGCACCCGGCGAGCCTCCGTTCGTGCAGGTAGGCGATGAGGTTGCCGCTAATCAGACGCTTTGTATAGTGGAAGCCATGAAGTTAATGAACGAGATTACAGCCGAAGAAATGGGCACGGTGCGTGAGGTATGCCTCGAGGACGCATCTCCTGTTGAGTTTGGCACGGTGTTGTACTATGTTGAGCCCCACGGCGCTCCGGCCCCGGCTCCGGAGACAGCATAATGTTTAGTAAAGTTTTAATAGCCAATCGTGGTGAGGTTGCGTTGCGTGTTATGCGCGCTTGTCGCGAACTGGGCGTGAAGACGGTAGCGGTGTACTCGACGGAAGATGCCGATACCTATACTGTGCAGTATGCCGACGAAGCGGTGTGTATTGGTCCTGCTCAGTCAAATAAGAGTTATCTCGTTATACCCAGTATTATTGCAGCAGCAAAGAATACGGGAGCTGAAGCTATTCACCCCGGCTACGGCTTTCTGGCCGAGAATGCCGATTTTGCTCGTGCCTGCGCAGATAACGATTTGGTGTTTGTTGGCCCTTCGGCCGACTGTATTGAGCGCATGGGCGATAAGAGCTCGGCACGCGAAACTATGAAAAGCTGCGGCGTGCCTACGGTGCCTGGCTCCGATGGCTGCATAGATACAGCAGCTGAGGCCAAAGCTTTTGCCGACAGCGTTGGCTATCCCGTGTTGATTAAAGCTACGGCTGGTGGTGGCGGCAAGGGTATGCGCGAAGTGCATGATCCGTCCGATCTCGAGGCCCAGTACCAGGCTGCGCGCAATGAGGCTGGTGCTGCTTTTGGCAACGATGGTGTGTACTTGGAGAAGTTGGTACTGCGTCCGCGTCATGTAGAAATACAGGTGCTTGCCGACGATTTTGGCAATAACCTAGCCCTGTGTGAGCGCGATTGCTCGGTACAGCGACGTCATCAAAAGCTTATCGAAGAAGCACCCTCTCCGGCACTCACTGAGGATATGCGTCGTGCTATGGGTGTTGCGGCTATCAAGGCTGTGCGTGCCACTAACTACAAGAACGCTGGCACCATTGAGTTCTTGTTGGATGAGACAGGCAACTTCTATTTCATGGAGATGAATACGCGCGTGCAGGTAGAGCATCCAGTAACGGAGCAAATTACTGGTACCGACATCATAAAGGAGCAATTGCGTATCGCTTCTGGTGAACCTATCAGCTGCGCTCACCGTGCTCCGTTCTCGCCATTTGGTCATGCCATTGAATTCCGCATTAATGCCGAAGATCCTGCGCATGGCTTCCGCCCATGTCCTGGTACTATTACGAAATTCGAACCTCCGGCGGGTCCTGGCGTGCGTATTGAAAGCTATGTGCACACTGGCTCGCGTATCTCGCCTTATTACGACTCGCTGGTAGCTAAGCTTATCGTGTATGGTCAAGATCGAGAAGAAGCTTTGCAGCGCGGCCGCCGAGCTTTGGATGAGTTCGTTATTGAGGGTATTGCCACAACTATTTCATTCCATCGGCGCGTGTTGGATAACGCCGTGTTTTGTGCGGGCGAGGCGGCTACCGACTTCATCGAAACTCAGATGGGAGACGTATTATGAATGAATTAAATCTAGAGGGCATGGCTTTGGCTCCCGGCGTTGTCGAGACCATTGTGTCTATTGCCGCAAACGAAGTTGAGGGTGTGGCTTCTGTAGGCCCAGCTGCCAGCAGCAGCTTACGCGCCATGTTTACCGCTCGTCCTGCTACGCAGGGCATTGAGATTGCGGTGGGCGAGGACGATAAGTTGAACGTATCGGTGCGTGTAGATGTGTATTATGGCTACGTGTTACCCGATCTTGCGGCAAAGTTGCGTCAGGCTATTGCAGATGCCGTTGCAAGTCAAGTTGGTGCACAGGTGGGCACGGTGGACGTGTTCATTGATGGCATCCAGTTCGCTGGTTAGTGGGGCTGTTGAGAGTATATGGTTGTAAAAAGACATGAACGTACCCGCGCCCGTCGCGCCGCTTTAGCCTTGCTGTACACCAGCGAGATAACCGACGAGGGCGCAACTAAAATTGCAGAAGAAGGCCGCTTCCTCACCGAAGAGGGATCGTTGCCTGAATATGCTCAGGTGCTCGTGCGTGGCGTGGAATCGCATCGTGTGGGTATTGATAAGCATTTGGCGGCAACATCTGAGAACTGGGCACTTGGTCGTATGCCAATTGTAGACCGTTCTATTCTGCGTTTGGCCATCTATGAGATGATGTATGTCGACGACGTGCCCACCTCAGTTGCCATCAATGAGGCGGTAGAGTTGGCAAAGGACTACGGCGGAGAAGATGATTCCCCTCGCTTTGTAAACGGCGTGTTGGGCCGTATTGCTAAGATG
>JAEWYG010000217.1 GCA_023395755.1 Actinomycetes bacterium
CGATTTCCATACCTATTATTTTAGGCGAACACGTGCGGAATGCCTAGTCGTTTTTCAATCAATCCGTTTCGCCTCGCGAAGGCCTATCACCGAGGTTCACAAACAAACATCCGGCAGTTCGCACGCAAGGCGTTAGTTATGCAGAGACAGCCTCAATAGCTGCGAGATTAAGTGCGACGAACTGCGGTTTTACACAGGATTTCACCGCGCGGCGCAAATCTTCCAAGTCGAGGGGAATGCGACCCACCGACAAAGCACTTGCCAGCAGCAGCGTATTGAGCACTTTACGACTACCCACTTGCTGAGTAAGAGCGACATCGTCTACCACCACGAAGGTTCGCTCGGTACCCTCCAGCTGCAAAGCGAGATTCTTAACAATCTCGGATGCACAATACGGTTCTTTTGCCAGTGCAGCAGTAACTGGTTGAATGGCCGTTGTGGCCGTAACCAACACTCCATCAGCTGCAAGAAAAGGTAGCACGCGCGCAGCCTCGGCGGGTTCGAACGCAACAATTAAATCGGCCGTACCCTGCGCCAGCAAGGGAGCTAGCACCTCTTCACCTTGGTCGCCCATACGCACATGCGACACCACATTGCCACCACGCTGCGCCATGCCGATAGTCTCAGCAGTACGAACCTGCCAGCCTTTCTGTTCTGCTGCCTGAGCGAGCACTTTGGCCGCAAGCACGGTTCCCTGTCCTCCCACTCCAGCCAAAAGCACATTACGCATGCGAACTCCCTTCCGCGCCCTTTGCTGTATTAACTTGCACATCACTGCTTTCGTTTGCATGATTGGGGGCTTCGAACGAAAGGTTTGCCGACCTCTGGATTATCGACAGCGCGCCAAAAGGACAGACCTGCGTACAGAGACCACATCCATTACAGAGACTCTCGTCTATATATGCCTGTCCGCGCGTTGCGCTCTTCAAACCACGCGCGCTGGGATCAAAACCAATACTAGGGCAGCCAATCTCAGTAATACATTTCTTGCAGCCCGTACAGGTATCCGCATCGACCACAGCCGGATTGCCGGGTCGAACCAGCTGTACGCAAGGCGATTCAAACAAAAGAGCACTTGGGCCTTCAAAAGCAATGGCCTTCTGTGCGGCCTTTGTAGAGGCATCTAAATCGAGCGGATTGGCGTGCACGATACATTCGAAACCCATTGCCTCTAGCACACGCTCGATGGATATAGGAGTACGTTTAGCACCCATAAGCGTAATGCCAGTTCCGGGGTGGGGCTGTGAGCCAGTCATGGCCGTGGTCGCGTTATCCAACACGCATACGGTAATGTCATGACCGTTGTAAACAGCATTCGCAATACCCGGAAGGCCGCTCGCAAAAAATGTCGAGTCGCCCACAAATGCTACCTGCTTCTTTTGTGGTTCGGCCACCGAAAAACCTTGGGCCATGGTAATGCCAGCACCCATACACAAACACGTGTCTACTGCGTCGAGTGGTTGCGCATTACCTAATGTGTAGCAGCCAATATCACCACAGAGCACTGAAGGGGTTTTGCCCAAAGCGCGTTTGACCGCATAAAAGCTACCCCTGTGCGGACATCCCGCACAGAGCACCGGCGGGCGGGCAGGCAACGGTTCTGGTGCCTCATATATCTCAGAAAGAAGTGCCGGAGCAATCTCAGGAATACCAAAGAACGACGCAATTCTACTCGCAATATCATCAACATCGTTCTCGCCACGGTCACGAGCGTCGCCGGTAAGCTTGCCATGCACATCGAATGTACCGTGAGTGGCGCCACAATAAGCCAATAGCTGGTCTTCAAGGAAATGATCAAGCTCTTCTATTACCAGTATTTGGTCTAACCCTTTGACGAAACGCGCCACGGCCTCGCGAGGAAATGGATAAGGTGTGCCCACCTGCATAAAACGGTAGGATGGCATCACAGCACCCTGCGCTGAGGCGCGCTTCTCGATCATGTCGAGAGCCTCTCGCGCGTAAGCTGAAGATACCCCACCAGCCATAATACCCAACCGCGGTTTTACAGCGGAAGAACCACTGTTTTTTTCGCTCTCTATTTTTTTACTGGCAGATGTTTCACGTGAAACATTCGTTCGTTGATCCGCTTCAAAATCGGAGGGTTTCTTGGAGCCACCGCCCTCGAACTGGGGGTTAAACGCAGCTAATGTGGCTTCGTTCGCGAAATCTTCCGCGATACGCTGCAAGCGCTCGTTAATCTCTCCGTGTCCTTGAAATGCGCGACGCGGAAAGATAACCCATTTAGAATCGCGCTCGAAACCTTCTTCGGGCACCGGCTTCGCAACTGTTTCGTCTGCCACAGCAAAAAACGTTGAAGCATGGTTTATGCGCGTGGTAGGGCGCACAATAACAGGAGTGTTATAACGCTCAGATAGATCGAAGGCTGCCTGCATCATAGCAAATCCCTGATCAGGCGTTGAGGGATCAAAAACCGGCAGCTTGGCAAACGATGCGAAACGGCGCGTATCCTGCTCGGTCTGCGACGAAATGGGGCCCGGATCGTCGGCTACGAACAACACCATGCCGCCCTTCACTCCCACATAATTTAAGCTCATGAGAGCATCGCTTGCCACGTTCAGCCCCACCTGCTTACAGGTGAACAAGCAACGTGCACCGGTATAAGAAGCGCCAGCAAGTAATTCCAAAGCGCTTTTCTCGTTGGTAGACCATTCAACGTGAACACCGCGCGCTACACCCGAAGCGTGCAGCTTGGCAACGGTCTCGATCAATTCTGACGACGGCGTACCTGGATACCCCGCCACCACCCGCACACCTGCTTCAAGTGCGGCATGCGCGAACAGTTCGTTTCCCATCAGCAGTTTTTTTGTCATGTTCTTGCCTACCGCCTCGTCTTAGGCCCGCTCATAAGCGCCCCCGCAGTAAAGCGCCTGTGTCGAAATTTAGCTACCTCTATTTAATTCATAATAGCAAACGAGCGCCCTTGGGACGCTCGCACACTTACAACAAGTTCGAATACGGGCCTATGCGTCGGCCATTCCCTGTTTGAAATCGATAACTTTTTGGCGTGCTTCATCGCAGCCGGTGCCTAGCATCTGTACCGCGAGGATGGCAGCATTCTTGGCACCATTAATAGCCACACATGCCACCGGAACACCCGACGGCATCTGAACCATAGACAGAAGCGAATCCAGCCCACCCAAATCACTTGTCTTCATGGGAACCGTAATAACGGGGTTCGGCGTGTAAGCTGCCACAACGCCCCCCAGGTGAGCCGCCTTGCCCGCAGCCGCAATAATCACGCGAATGCCACGTTCGTGTGCCGTGCTGGCCCAGTCGTGCACGTCGATCGGTTTGCGATGAGCACTCGCGACCTTCATCTCGTAAGGCACACCAAAATCGTCCAACTGCTTCATGCACGGCTCCATAGCCGGCATGTCGCTTTCAGACCCCATGATAATTCCAACAACAGGATTACTATTCTCGAAGAACATACAAGCGCTCCTTCTGTGACAGGGGAACACACCACCGCAAGCAAGCCTGCAAGGACGGCGTGAAGAATAACGTTAGACGTATTGTACGGTTTTAAACCTTCTGGGAAAGGCCTTCTTGTTCAATCTCCTCAGATTAGACCAGAGGATACTTTTTTAGCAAAAATGCTCTCGACCGAAGTCGAGAGCATTCGCAAGTTAAAGTGGTGGTCGGAGGGGGACTTGAACCC
>JAEWYG010000221.1 GCA_023395755.1 Actinomycetes bacterium
ATCTACCACTACCGACAAACGGATAGGCGATGTTGAAATAGCCAGTATATTTATCTCATTCTCGCCAAGCGTCGTAAACGCACGTGCCGCCACACCGGGCGACGACTTCATACCCGTACCCACCAGGCTTACTTTCGCGATATCTTCGTCCGCATCGAACTCGCGAGCTTTAATATCAGGCAAGATACGCTCAATAGTTTCGCGTGCACAAGGCAGGTCGGCACCGGCACACGTAAAAGATATATCGGTAAAACCATCTTCGGAAATATTCTGGATAATCATGTCGACCCGCACATTATTGCCCGCCAGCGCACTAAACACCTTCGCTGCTACACCCGTCATATCAGGTACACCACGAATAGTAACTTTCACCTCAGAGGTGTCGTGGGCAATACCGGTGATAACAGCTTCTTCCATATCGATTTCCTCCTTGATATAGGTACCCTGCGCTTCAGAGAACGCCGAGCGGGAATGAATTACCACTTCATACTTACGGGCAAACTCGACGGCGCGCATTTGCAGCACGCCCGCACCGGAACCCGAAAGCTCCAGCATGTCGTCATAGGAAATAGCGTCCAGTTTCTTAGCACGCGGACATACACGAGGATCGGCGGTGTACACACCGTCTACATCAGAATATATTTCGCATACATCAGCGCAGATACCCCAAGCAACCGCAACCGCCGTGGTATCGGAGCCGCCGCGACCAAGCGTCGTAATGTCGTCGTTGGGGTCGATGCCCTGGAAGCCTGCCACCACCGGAATGAAGCCACGCGAGAGCGCCTCCATAATACGCTCGTTGTGAACCTTCACAATTTTGGCCGTAGCATGCATGCCATCGGTTTCAATACCTGCCTGACGACCAGTGAAGCTCATGGCTTGGTACCCACGCGCTTCGATAGCCATTGCCAGCAGCGTCATGGACACCTGCTCACCCGTGGAAAGCAGGCGATCCATCTCGCGTGCAGACGGATTATGATTTACAGCACGTGCCAACCCCACCAACTCATCAGTGGTCTTACCCATGGCAGAGACCACAGCCACAACGTCGTGACCAGCTTGTTTCTTTGCAATAAGTTTTTTTGCAACCATTTGGATGCGTTCTGGTGAAGCAACGGACGTACCACCGAATTTTGCTACGATTAACGACATGGCGTTCTTCCTCGTGCGCAGTGAACACAGTTTGGCTGTTTACTATACCAAACAACCCACGATGCCGCCGTTAAAAGCCGTCATCGGGAGTTTTTTTCACGGGGAAAGCGAAATGGAAAGCGCAAAATGTCGAAAAATGGAAGTTCTTAGGATTGACCTGCACGCTTTCTTGCGCTGGAATTCCTTTTCCTCACTACCCTCTTTCCGGTTGAAAATACGCACGTATTTCCGCTGGGGTGCCATACGACGCTTGGGCACCCTCGGAGAGTGTCGCATATGCCGCCACATACGATGCCAGTTTTGCTGCGCGCACCAACGTGAAATCTGATGCTAGACCAGCCAGGATGGTTCCCATGAACGCATCCCCGCAACCCGTAGTATCCCGCACGTCGACGAACACAGGCTGAATGCGTGTAGCCTTCCCCTTATCCACTACCACAGAACCTTCGCCACCCAACGTGATCACGACACTCTCGAAACCGAAGAGCTGAACCGCTCTTGCAAGGCTTTGCCAATCGATCAATTCCACCTGACAATCATTAAGCGCAGGCGCATCGAATAGTTGTGCGGCTTCAATCTTATTCACTAACAGAATATCGGAAGCATCGATAAGCTCCTGTGGCAGATCAGCCACAAAGGGTGAGTTGTTCAAAAGCACCTTCATGCCCACACCATGGCACAGCTGCGCAGCAGCAACCACGGTCTCCAGCGGGCTCTCCATGCACAGACCCAACACCGAAGCCCCCGTCAACGCCTCTTTCATAAGGTCGATATACACAGGAGACACTAGAGCGTTCGACCCCGCAGAGTAGACAATAGTGTTCTCACCCTGAGCGTCAACCGTAATAAGCGTCGTGCCGCTAGGACCATCCGCCCGCAGCACATGGCTCGCATCGACACCCATTTGTACCAGATTGCTCAAAAGAAATTCGGCATTAGCATCCGACCCCACGGCGCCAAACATTTTCACCGATGTCCCCAACAACGCAGCCGTCGCCGCCTGATTACCCGACTTCCCGCCCGGAAGGACCTTTATGGCTCCGCCATTAACAGTCTCACCTACCTGCGGCAAAAGCTCTACCTGCACCGTGTAGTCAGCATTCATCGAACCAACCACGCACACACATCCGCTTATGGCATCAAAATCGGCAAGCTCATCCATACTTCATTTCTCCCTCAAAGTTGTGAGGCATTCTAACAAACCCGCCTTACTTCAATCAATCGATGAGTTTATCCGGATTAGGAATAAGGAGCGAAAGCAAAAATGCCAGCACCAGCAGGATAACACCAACCGTGAAACTTCCTCTATAACCGGCGACGACACCTCCCGATTGCGCGAACGCGTTCATGGCTGCGTACAACACTACGAAGCTGATTCCAGCCCCCAAGTTAAATGCACCTGCATTTAACCCCGGCAAATAACCCGCATTATCCTTGGGAGATAACATAATTCCCAAGCCATTTAGCATAATGTTGACCGTACCAGCGTACGTAATACCCACGGCGATGGACATTACCAGCAGCGCCCCAATACTTGGAGCACCAGCCACATACGTACCGAACAGCAGACCCACAATAGTCAACACCAAACCCACGCGCAGCACTGCACGACAACCAAACCTACTCGCAAGCACACCCGCTATCGGACCAAACACCAAGCCAGCCAGCGCATACGGGGTCAACGTAGAAAACGATACCACCTCGGCACCCAGCCCGACGCCGTTCACCCCGTCTTGGGCCAGAGCAGGCACAATGCCATTCATAATAGCAAACACTCCGGTCATGGTAAGGGTGGTCGTAGCCAAAAACGCCCAGGTGCGACGCTGCTTAAGATAAGTAGTGGACACCATGGGGTGCGCCACGCGTTTTTCCGTGCGCCAAAAGACCATGAACGAAATAGTCGCAATCACAACATACGCGACCACTAGTATCCAGTTAGCCGCAGCCAGCTTGCCCGCCTCGTCGAACCCAAGCAGCGCCGAACCAACGGCAATCACCAGAAATACAACACCCACCCAATCCATCTTCTGCGTCTTCGAAGAACGACTTTCCTCCGCAAACATAGCGACCATAACCACAGCAATAACGCAGACTAGTGCCATAATGCCAAATACCGCACGAAACCCTCCTGTGCTCGCAAGCCACCCGCCAAGCAAGGCATCTACGCCGCCGATCCCTCCGTTGACAGAGGTCAGGATAGCCATAAGTCGCACGTACTCATTTTTGTTAGGAACACGCTCCTTCAGCATAATTAAACACAATGGCACCACTGGGCCAGAGGCGCCCTGAAACACGCGGCCCACCATAAGCACACCTATAGTGGGCGCCATGGCAGACAGTACGCACCCAACAGCCGTGGCAAGCAACATGCCAGTTAGAACCTTTTTGCGGCCCACGAGGTCTGCTAGACGTGGAAGAAACAACGAAAACAGTGCGGCGACGGTAAAAAACGTCGTCTGCGACAAGGCGATACGCTCCGGTGTCGTAGCGAGTTCGCGTTGCATAGTAGCCAATGCGGGAGACAACATTGACGCATTCAGCTGAAAAGCGAAAATGGCAACCAGCAACGCCGCCATCAAAGCAACAATGGATACGCCAGCACGTTCTTTTGGTTGAGATTCGTTCATGTCAGCCTCCTTTAGGAGAACCGGGTTCGCCGATTACCGCCAACCATCAAGCGTTTCTTGCTGCAATCGTTTCAATGGCATCTTCCACAATGGTCCAGAACTTCGGAGCATTTAATCCAAGTGCCACCTGCGTATGGCAGGATAGATCTTCCAAGCCACGCAAATCGGTCACGGTCATACCCAAGGTGGGTCCGTTGCCTATCTCTATCTCCACCGGAGCACGACGCACCTCAAGCACCGTTGAATCTATGAGGTAAGCCACCGCACACGGGTCGTGAACCGGCGGATTCACAAAGTTTTGATTGCATTGATACGCCTTACGGAAAAATTCCATCAAGCTGCTCACGAACAATCCAAGATCACCACCTACACTCTCAATACGCCGCTGGATCTTCGGAGTACAAAGTGCTTTGTGTGTGGCATCCAAGCCTACCATGGTAACGTCCCATGATTCGCTGAAAACAATATGTGCTGCTTCAGGATCTACTTTGATATTGAACTCAGCGACGGCGCTCCAGTTGCCCTCATGAACACCACCGCCCATGAGCACAACGCGCTTCACTCGACCAACGATGCGGGGTTCCATTCGCACTGCCATGGCAATATTGGTCAGAGGACCCGTGGGTACAAGGGTAATAGTACCCGGCTCGTTCCCCATGATTGTATCCACGATCCAATTGACAGCATGCCCGTCGTCTAGAGGGCGCGAGGGTATGGGTAATTCCACGCCATCAAGCCCCGATTCCCCATGAATGGCGGCTGCAACCTCCTGCGTGCGTACAAGAGGCCTACCGCATCCTGCATGCACTGGCACATCGGTCGCGTGTGCTTTCTCAAGCACAGCGCGAGCATTGTACGTAACTTTTTCCAGACTCTGGTTACCGCCGACCGTCGTCACCCCGAGCAGCTCGATGCGAGGACTTCCCACCGCAAGTAAAATAGCGACAGCGTCGTCGTGGCCAGGGTCGCAATCAAGGATAATTTTCTCTGTCATAACATCGCTCCCTTCATTCCCAACACTTTTACGCAGCGCTTCGTTTGTTTGCCTCACACGCCCTACGACGTTACTTCATCTTCATCATCATTGCGGCTCTGGTCCCGAATAACACTTCCAAGTGGTAGACGTTCTAAATGCATGACGTTTCGTGCTTTGCCGAACAGGGGCACGTATTCAAACATGATGGTTGTATACCACAAGCCATACCATTGCGCCGGCGACCCGCATATGCGTCTGATGGCGTATTTAGCCGAAAGCGTACGACGATCAAGTGGCCTGAGTTCGGTGTCTGTCGTCATCATCTTGCGAATAAGACAAAAGCGAAAGTCGCCCACCTCGCCCGGATCATCGAGCGTAGAATACGTTCGTTTCTGTGGCGGGAGCTCGCCTGAATCGATGAGATCGTCAACTATCTGCCTTAGATACGCATTCACATGCTGGTCCACGCGAAAACCCAGTTGTAGCTGCACTTTAAACACTTCATCCGTACCAAAATCGTTTACCGTATATGCGCGCGTATAAGGGTCTTCGGTCACCACTACATTAACAAACCAGTACGCAAGCGCACGCTTAGGCTTGCCATCTAGGATAGAGTACAAAATGTCGCGATCGACCATATCAAGCTTTGAGGCATTGGTAAGGAACACAAGGTTCTCGGACAAGAGTGGAATACTTTCGTCGTTACGCAAACGACCCAGCTGTTCCACGTAATTCTTCACCGGCAGAAACACCGACTGCGCACGCTCAATCGCAGTACCGCGATGCCACACCACCATAATCGCCAGCAGCGCTAACGCCATAAAAATGGTCACGTAACCACCGTGAACAAACTTGGCTAGACTAGACAGGAAAAACGCCATCTCAATCGTACCGAACACCAGAGCGAACACTAAAGCAAAAGCAAGGCGGCGGCGCACACGTGCAAGATACTCAGCCATAAGCAAGGTGGTCATGAGCATGGTTAGTGTGATAGCCAAACCATAAGCCGCCTCCATATTGCTTGACGATTGAAACAAAATAACAACACCGATGCATCCAACCCACATGACCGTATTAACAAGAGGAATATAGAGCTGACCTTTGGTCTGAGCCGGATAAAGAACCTTTAAGTGCGGCATGAGATCGAGGCGTGTAGCTTCGGAGACAAGCGTATATGAACCCGTAATGAGCGCTTGGCTAGCAATGATGGCTGCGGCGGTGGAGAGAGCCACTGCGAATAAACGAATTTCGGATGGAAGCATCTCATAGAAAGGGTTCATTTCCTCTATGGAAGCAACCGCTGTGTTGTTCGCATTCGCAAGCATCCACGCTCCCTGACCAAAATAATTAAGAAGGAGGCAGGTCTTCACAAAGGGCCACGATGCTCTGATGTTAGCTTTGCCCACATGGCCCATATCCGAATAAAGCGCCTCGGCGCCAGTCGTCGCCAAAAATACGCTTCCCAGCACCATAAAACCAGCAGCGTTATGAGGCCCAAAAAGGAACGCAATGCCACGTATAGGATTCAAAGCACGCAGTACGCCAAAATCATTTGAAAGCGCCATAATTCCCATAACACCAAGAAACAAAAACCATAGTGTCATAATCGGACCAAACGCTTTGCCAATGCTCGAGGTTCCTGCCCGCTGAACTAAAAAGAGCACGCTCAAGATAGCCACGGCTATTAAAACCACATTCACTTGGCTGTCGCCGATGAGTGATCGACCAAAGCTCACCGATCTTAAACCCTCAACCGCCGTGGTTACGGTAACGGCTGGCGTCAAGATACCATCAGCCAACAACGCAGCTCCACCCAGCATGGCCGGTAATATTAACCAAGAACCACAACGGCGGACTAAACTATAGAGCGCGAAAATACCGCCCTCATTATGGTTGTCGGCTCGCAAAGCCACAACCACATACTTAACGGTAGTCACCAGCGTGATAGTCCACACAATCAACGAGAGCGCACCCAAAACGACATCTTCTGACAAACTTTCGAGCCCGCCGTTGCCGTTAATAATGGCCTTCATGACGTACATGGGACTCGTGCCAATATCTCCGTATACCACTCCCAGTGCGATAAG
>JAEWYG010000236.1 GCA_023395755.1 Actinomycetes bacterium
AGCCACCAAAATCCATGGGGCTCGATTTGCATGCCTTAATACACGCCCTTTATCCCATATTTGATTGTCAAAGTTCTAGTCAGAAAGTCTCAAAACCTACTTGACTTCTTATAGCTGGTCTTTCTCCGCAACTATGGTCTTCATTTGGCCTTTATTGTGATACGAGATGCCGTTGCGAGACGGAAACGTACTAAGATGATGAAGTATTGTATGAAAGGGGTCATACTATGTACGGGAGCGTAAGAGATTGTTTTCCTGATGTTTGTTGTATGCTATTCAAACGCTTGCTAGATTGCCGCTTGACCTGGAGTGCGCTCCAAGAAGTAGCATAGGTGCAATACGAGAGAGGATGCCTTTTCATGACATGCACTTACGCAGATATTCCCAAGCTTGGGTTTGGTCTTATGCGCCTACCTGAAATCGATGTTAATGGTGAGAAAACTATCGATATCGAGCGGGTTAAGCTTATGGTCGACGCCTATATGGATGCAGGCTTTACTTATTTCGACACAGCACGTGGCTATCATGGTGGCAAGTCAGAAGCGGCATTGCGCGAGGCGGTGGTCGAGCGTTATCCCCGCGAATCGTTTCAAGTGGCCACGAAGTTGCCGGCGTGGATGGCGAAGAGTGCCGAGCATGCGCGGGCTATGTTCGACAAGTCGCTGCGCGAGACGGGCGCTGGCTACTTCGATTTCTTCCTGCTACACAACTTAGGAGAAGACCGTACTCAGCAGTTTGACGAGTGGGGTTTGTGGGATTTCTTGGCTGAGAAAAAGGAAGCGGGACTTATTCGCAACTTGGGTTTTTCTATTCACGACAAGGCTGATGTGTTGAAAAAAGTGCTCACAGCGCACCCCTCAATGGATTTTGTGCAGCTGCAGATAAACTATGCAGATTGGGAAAGCGAGACTATCGAATCGCGCGCATGTTACGAAGTTGCACGCGCCCATGACTTGCCGGTTATTGTGATGGAGCCCATCAAAGGCGGTTCGTTGGTAAAGCTGCCCGATGCCGCAGTGGAGATATTGCGAGGAGTAAACGCCGAAGAGTCACTTCCGTCGTGGGCGTTACGTTTTGCTGCATCGTTGCCAGGTGTTCTAACCGTGCTCTCGGGTATGTCTACCTTGGAACAAGTGCAGGAGAATACGCGTGCTATGACTCGGTTTGAGCCACTGTCCGAGGTGGAGGGCAACGCGCTCGCTCAAGTGAGAGCCATTTTGGACGGTATTCCTACTGTTCCCTGTACCGATTGTCGTTACTGTCTGAAGTCGTGTCCTCAAAATGTGCGTATTCCTGCAGCGTTGGCTTCGCTTAATATTCTTACGCTTTATGGTGATGAATATCGCGCGCAGGAGAATTACAATTGGAACGCTTCAGGGGGGCCGGCTTCAAGTTGTATAGCTTGTGGCATATGCGAAGGAGTATGTCCGCAGCATATCCACATTGTTGATGAGCTGGAACGTGCCGCTGCATTGTTCGAAGGGGTCTCCCAATGAGTGAATGCGTAGCAGGGAAGCGCTGGAAAACCGGTCCAGGTCAGGATGTGGGGGTGGAGCCGCTCGAGGCGTTTTTTGCTCGTATTCCTCGTTTTGCGATAGCATTTTCCGGCGGTTGTGATTCGTCGTATCTGGTTGCAGCGGCGCTTGCTGCTGGTTGCGATGTGCGTGCCTATCTGGTGCGCTCGGTATTTCAGCCACCGTGTGAAATTGAGGATGCCAAGCGCCTGGCCACCGAGAGAGGTCTTGATCTGGCTATTATCGATGCAGACGTATTGACCGAGGATGCGGTCTGTTCGAACCCTCCCGATCGTTGCTACTGGTGCAAGACCTTCATCTTTTCCACGATTTTAGATCGCATGCGAGAGGATGGCTTTGACGTGCTAGCTGACGGCACAAATACATCCGATGACCCGACGCATCGGCCGGGATTTCGCGCACTGGCCGAGCTGGGCGTGATGTCGCCGTTGCGCCGAGCAGGCATGAGTAAAGATGACGTGCGTCTAGCTTCGCATGACCTAGCGCTGTTCACGGCTGACAAACCCAGTTTTTCGTGCTTGGCGGTACATGTGCCGCAAGGTCGGTATATTACAGCCGAAGAATTACATGCCGCCGCCGCTTCGCCCGACGTGGTCGCGCGTGTTGTGGCGCGCAATGCGGCAGTAGGAGCTGCTCTCGATACGGAGTGTAACGATGCGTTTGCTGCAAGCGAGCGTATGGTTTTGGAACAAAGCACGATGAGGGTGAAGGAGCGGTAATGGAAGAGCGCGAGATGCGCGCACTGCTGATGGCGGTAGCGGAGGGCTCGATCGATCCTGATGAAGCTGCCTTATGCTTTAAGACTGCTCCGTTTGCCGATTTGGGCTACGCGAAGGTTGATCATCATCGCGGTATTCGCCAAGGGTGCGCTGAGGTTATCTATGGGGCGGGTAAGACCTCTGCTCATATTGTTGGCATTGTTTTGAACATGTGGGAGGCAGGACAAAAGCGCGTACTTATCACGCGGCTTTTACCTGAGGCTGCTGTTGAGGTGGAGAAGCATTTTGTTGCCGCAGATACGTCTCTCGCTGAGGAGTTTTCCTATCACGAGTTGCCGCGGATGGGCGTGGTGGGTAATGCGCCTGAACCTAGCGGCAATGGTCGCATCGTCATTGCTGCTGCTGGTACGAGTGATCTGTTCGTGGCTGAAGAAGCGGCTCTTACCGCTGAGATGTTAGGTAATCAGGTGGTGCGTCTCTACGATGTGGGGGTAGCGGGCATTCATCGGTTGCTGGCTCATGCCGACGATATCGCCTCAGCTCAGGTAATCATTGCGGTAGCGGGTATGGAGGGGGCGTTGGCATCCGTTGTGGGAGGTATGGCATCATGTCCGGTTATTGCCGTGCCTACGAGCGTGGGTTATGGTGCGTCGTTCGGCGGCGTAGCGGCTCTTCTAGCTATGTTGAACTCGTGTGCGTCGGGTATTTCGGTGGTAAACATCGACAACGGCTTTGGGGCAGGGTATCAGGCTTCGGTTATCAACCATTTGCGAGGCTCTTCAACCTGACGCGACTCAAGAGACGATAGATGAGTGGAAAGGTTCTCATGGTTTTTCATTTTGATTTTACGCGGAATGCTACGCGGCGGTTTATTTTGGCGGAACTGCGCGAGCGCCTTGATGCAACGCAGAGATTGGCGCTTGAAGCGGCGGTTGCGGCAGCGGGAGTTCCCGAGGGCCATCATCACGACTTGGACGAGGTGTTGAAAACGGTCGATGCGATGGCTGCCAGCACGCGTGTGAAGGACGACATGCGTGGCATTTACCGCATTCTTGCTCAGGCGGAGGCGACGGCGCACGGGTGCGCCGTCGAGCAGACGCATTTCCATGAGGTGGGTAACGGCGAGGCCGTTCGCTGTGTGGTGGCTATCTGTATGGCGGTGGAGATGCTCGATCCTGCGTGTATTACGGCCACTTGCGTGCAGACGGGAAGCGGGACGGTGCAGTGCGCCCATGGAGAGCTGCCCATTCCGGCTCCAGCGACGGCGGCTATTCTCTCGCTGGGCATCCCGACCTGCGATGACAAGCTGGAAGGCGAGCTCTGCACACCGACGAGTGCGGCGGTTATCAAGCATTTCGTCGACGAGTTCGTTGTATAGCGCGCTATACTGGCCTGACGTAAGGTATCGCGCTGCGGCGCTGAAACAAAGGAGGCTGCCATGTCTGTGTATGCGTTCACGCATGCAACGGTGCTTGATGGTACTGAGAATATGGAGCCGTTGGTTAATGCGACGGTGTGTGTGGAGGATGGCCGTATCGTGGCGGTGGGCTCGGCGCGTACCACCGTGCCGCCAGCAGGTGCGCGCGAGATTGATCTTGCGGGGGCGTATCTTCTGCCAGGGTTGGTGAACCTGCATGTGCATCTGTGTGGGTCCGGCAAGCCGATGAGCGCGGGCGGTGCGGGCGACCTTATCGACAAGGTGACGGGCAACCCGTTGGGTCGAAGGTACTTGCGTCACACGCTGCGCAAGCATGCCCAGCAACAACTTGCCAGCGGCGTGACCACGGTACGCTCGGTGGGAGATCCCGGCTTTGCCGATGTGGAAGTGCGCGATGCCATTATGGCAGGGAGGTATGTTGGCCCGCGGCTTGTCACGTCGGGCGTTGGGGTAACCGTGCCCGGTGGCCATGGTGCCGGATTGTTTGCACATGTGGCTTCGACGCCTGAAGAGGCGCGCGACATTGTGCGCACCTGCTTCGCTCGCAACTGCGACCTGGTGAAGCTGTTTATTACGGGTGGCGTGTTTGATGCCGAGCGCGAGGGTGAGCCTGGTGTACTGCGTATGTCGCCCCAGATCGCGCGCGCAGCATGCGATGAAGCGCGCAAGCTGGGCCTGCGTACGGCCGCACATATTGAGAGCACCGAAGGCGTGCGCGTGGGTCTTGAAGCTGGCGTCGATACGATTGAGCATGGCGCGCCACTCGATGATAAGTTGGTTGCGTTGTTCAAGAGCAACGGTGCTGGTCGCACCTCGTCGCTTACCTGCACCATCTCGCCTGCTTTACCGTTTGTGGAGCTGTCGCCCGAAAAGACGCAATCGAGCGAAATTCAGAAGGCGAACGGCCGCATTGTGTTTGATGGCATAGTCCGTGCTGCGCAGCAGGCGCTTGCCGCAGGCATTCCTGTAGGATTGGGCACCGATTCCTCGTGTCCCTACGTCACTCAGTACGATATGTGGCGCGAAGTCGTGTACTTCGAGCGTATCGTGGGTGCTTCCCGTTTATGTGCACTACACACGGCAACGTTGGGTAATGCACGCATTCTGGGATTGGGCAACGAGACGGGTTCGGTCGAGCCGGGCAAAGCGGCCGATCTTATCGTGCTGGACGAGAACCCGCTCGACAACCTTGAGGCCTTGCGCCGGGTGCGTATGGTTATGGCGCGCGGCCAGCTTAACGAGCGTCCGCAGGTGAAGCATCAGCCCGAATTAGATGCGGAACTGGATAGGTTCTTGCCGGTGTCAGTATCTTAAGGAATCTCTTTTTCGCTCGCGTACGGTTTGGCATTCCGCCCGCACCGGATCGGGATTTCATGAATGTTCAACGACATGCCCTCGGACGGCAGGTTGCCGCTCTGCCGTCGCCTGTTCTGCCGTTCGGATGGGTGCGCGCCCATGTTCGAGTCTGCCGGAGATCGATGCGCTAAGATAACGGTGCGGCAATCGCTGCCGCGTGAAGGGAGAAGGCACGTGGAGCACGCGGGGAAAGCGCAGCAGACGCTCAAAGAACACTTCGGATATGAGTCGTTTCGGCCCGGTCAACTCGGCGTAGTCGAAGCTGTGCTGGGTGGGCGGGACGCGCTGGCTGTCATGCCCACTGGCGCGGGAAAATCCGTGTGCTACCAGGTGCCCGGCGTGGTCATGGAGGGTTTGACCCTTGTTGTGTCGCCGCTCGTGTCGCTTATGGGAGACCAGGTGCGCGCGTTGATTGATGCTGGCATTCGCGGCGCGTATCTCAACTCCACACTGACACCCGGTCAACAGTCCACTGTGTTGCGCCGCGCGCTCGATAGAGCGTACCAGATCATGTACGTGGCTCCCGAGCGCCTGGCCGACCCGCGTTTCATGGAATTCGCGCAAGCGGCGTGCATACCGCTTGTCGCGGTCGACGAGGCGCATTGTGTGTCGCAGTGGGGGCAGGACTTCCGCCCTTCGTATCTGACGGTTGGCGACTTTATCGCTCAGCTGCCTCAGCGCCCTGTCGTTGCGGCGTTCACGGCCACGGCCACGGAGCGTGTGCGACGCGATATCGTGCGGCTGCTCGACCTGCGCGATCCCTACGAGGTGGTGACTGGTTTCGACCGCCCGAACCTTTACTTCGGCGTCGAACGTATGGAGCCTAAGCGCAAGCTTGCATGGATTGGATCCTACGCGCTTGAGCATGCTTCCGATAGCGGCATCGTGTACTGCTCCACGCGCAAAGACACCGACAAGGTGCACGCAGCGCTTGTTGCTGCAGGTGTGCGTGCGGCCCGTTACCATGCTGGCATGTCTGTTGCCGACCGCACCAAGAGCCAGCGTGCGTTCATCTCTGATGACGCACCTGTCATGGTGGCTACGAACGCATTTGGTATGGGTATCGACAAGTCTAACGTGCGCTACGTCATTCATCACAATATGCCCGGCAGCATTGAAGCCTATTACCAAGAGGCCGGACGTGCGGGACGCGACGGCGAGCCGTCCACCTGCCTGCTGCTTTGGAGCGACGGCGACGTTTCCACCTGCCGCTTCTTCATCGAACAGGAGTCGGGAAACGAGGAACTTACTGCGCAAGAGGCAGATGCCGTGCGCGCCTCTCGGCGTCGCTTACTCGATGCGATGACTGGCTACTGCCACACGACGGGCTGTTTGCGCCACTACATCCTGGACTACTTTGGCGAAGCTGTTTCATCGGCTTATCAGACGATGGAGCAAGCCGACACGGTGGAAGTTCCCGCTGACAGGGGGAACTTAGTGGCAGAAAAAGTGGGAACTCTCTGCGCAGGTTGTGCTCATTGCTCCAACTGCGAGGGTACCTACGAAGCGGTGGATGTGACCGATACGGCGCTCTCAGTCATGCGTTGCGTGAAAGAGTTGCGTGGTCGCTTCGGTAAAGGTGTCGTGACCGACGTACTGCGTGGCTCACAGAGTGTCAAGGTGCTCGAGATGCGCTTGAATGAATCGACCAGCTACAATACGGTGGACGCCTCGATGTCTCAGGTGAAGGAGATTATCGAGCTGCTGGCTGCTGGCGGCTACCTTTCTATCACGGAGGGAACCTATCCGCTGGTAGGTCTCGGGCCGCGTGCCCGCGAGGCAGCCGAGGAGGGGTTCTCGCTTTCAATGAAGCGTGTCGCTCGCAAGGCCGAACGCGCGAAGGTTGCTGCGGGCGGTAGTCGCTCGTTCGGATCTTCCGGTACGGCATCTGCGGTGGGCGAGGCCGATGCCGCTCTGTTCGAGTGCTTGCGCACCCTGCGTAAACGTCTGGCTGACGAAGCCAGTGTGCCGCCTTATATCGTGTTCTCCGATGCCACGCTGCACGATATGTGCACGAAGAAACCGACTACCGACGACGAGTTCCTTGAAGTATCCGGTGTCGGAGCCACTAAGCTTGCCCGTTACGGTGAGGCATTTTTGGCCGAGATCGCCGCCTGTGAGAATGCTGCGGGCGGTAGGGTACGCGATTCTAGCTTGTGCTGAGAGTTATTATGTCCCTATAGTGGATGAAAACGTACAAGGTGGCAGGAAGTTAACGATTTGATACATGAATGGAGTTGTATCAGGCTCCAGGTAAGCTCCAGCTAAGCGTTTATGGGCAAAAAGCGGCTGAGGTATCCGAAATAGCCACCCTGCGTGGTTTTGCATGCAACAAATCGTCTAAAACATGGCAAAAAAGGGAGGTCGCGTGTGACCTCCCTTTTCCAATCTCTATGCCCCCTGCTTCATTGGTACGGGATCGCCGTATTCATCGATAGTGCCCTTCTCGCGTCCTTCGATATAGCGTTGTCGTGCTTTGCCACGCCTAAACGTGATGGGTGCTTTGCCGCTGCTTAGCTGGTAGCAGTACCAGAACACAAACGGGATGCCGATGATGCCGTTTATCATGCCCCACCAGTACATGACCTCGGGGTTAAACCAGGTAGAGCTGTTCATGATAGTGGGGAACAAGAGCGGGAAGCAGCTGCGCAGTAATAGATGCGCTCCCAAGGTGTAGATGCGGCCGGTTATGTAGAGCTCGGGGCGCCGCATAATGATGGGGTAGAGTTCGGCGGCGGCTAGGATGCAACACGTGGATGCGAAGAAGGCGTGACCCTCGGCGTACACGAAGCAGGCGTTCCAGGTAGTGTAGAGGAAGTTCCACATTGGTACGGTGTAAGACAATATCTCGCCGTGGCTTGAAGTGTCGTACTTCCAGTACTTATCGCCAAACGGCATAGTAATGCAGAGGATGAGGCCTGCAAGCGCATTCATGGTGTTACCCATCTGTACGTCACGCAGCGTAGCTTCGGCGATGTTGCAAAATACGATTCCGTAAAGTACCCATCGTACCCAGCGTTTGCGCATCACTCGCCAAAACGGTGTGTCCTTCTGTTGTACGGCGGCGATGCGTCCAATTCCGGCGAATATGAGTGGCAGGATGACGGAGAGGTTTTTTGCCCAGCGGAACCAGTCGTCGCCAGGAATATTGATAATCCAGAGCGGTATGGTGACGAGAGAAATCACCCATATCCACATTGACGCGCGATAGTGGCGCCTCATGAACTCGGTGAGTAGCATGAGTAGGATGGTGTACACGACCATAGATATGGGCGTGATCCAAACGGGTACGGTCATGAGAGTCCCCTTTCTTTCGGCCGAGATCAGTAAGCGTGCGGTGTTTCGCGTTGCCGCCCGTGTTGTGCGTCTTTGTACTAAACGCTCCCCAGGGCGCGTATCGCCGTCAGTCTAGCACCGGCGATACGGTGTCTTCTTTCACAAACAAGGCTTCGGTGTGAAAGACTTATTCGTAAAGGCGGCTCTATACTCGCCCCTAGATGCTACTGAGGTAGGAAGGGCAGGCGGTACGTCGACTGTTCGACGGGTATCAAGGCAAAAGACAAGGAATTGAAGTAAGAAATAAGGGGTAATCATGGGAATCCTGTATCAAGCAGCCGACCCACTGTATTGGGCGATTTGGCTGTTTATTCTGTTTGCACTTATGGCGTTCAATGAATTAGGTCGTACGTCGCTTTGGGCCGGTATTGCGCTGTTTGCAGTCGTACCGTTTGTGTTGACCATCTTCGTATGGCCCACAACGGCAGCTCCTGGCAATGAGTATGGTACAGGCACCTGGTTCAACTGGGTAAAAACATACTCAGCGCTGGCGGGTTGCCTTGGCTTCATGGCACTGCGCTTTGTGAAATGGCAGGGCAGAGATGGTCAACTGCACTACCTTTATGAGAAAAAGTGGGCGTTGTGCTTCCCTCCGCTCATTCTTGCAGTCAATATTGCTGAGGCGGTTATTCGTGACTTCCAGGTGTTTAGCTTTGGCCTGTGGCAAGGCGGCATCGTTGAGAACCTCTGGACCATGTCGGGGCCATGGAATATCATGAATGGTATTGCCGGTATCCTTAATATCGTTACCATATGTGGCTGGTTTGGTATCTTTATTTCGAAAGATACATCAAAAGATATGATCTGGCCTGATATGATTTGGGCCTGGATTATTGCCTATGACCTATGGAACTTCGCCTATACCTACAACTGTATTTCCGATCATTCTGCCTACGCCGGATTGGCTTTGTTGTTGGCATGTACTATCCCTACGTTCTTTATCAAGCGTGGCGCGTGGTTGCAGCATCGAGCTCAAACGCTTGGGTTGTGGATTATGTTCGTTATGACAGTTCCTCAATTCGCCGATGTACTGGCACCTATTCCAACTACGCACAATCCCACTGCGTTTTTTGCGGTGAGCTTCATTGCGCTCGCATCGAATGTGGCTCTGGCTATCTATCAGTTCCGCAAGATTCGCAAGCTTAAGCTTAATCCACTCAAGGATGAGATTTACGCCGACACGAAGTCGTACCAGCGTCTCGTTGACGAGAATCGCTAAGTTGCACCTTGGAAAGGGGCTGAAAGTCACGTAATCGCCGATTTGCGACAGGAGGAACGCAATTTTCTCCTGTCGTTTTCGGTAGTGCTCGTATCGCCCCAGGTCGCAAACATCCAACTCACTAGAAGGGTTGTTCAGATGCAGCAAATCGGCGATTTCATGCCAGTATCGCCATCACCACCGACGATGTCGCCACTATTGGTGCCCTCGTCGGTGACAGTATCTGTACCCGCGTCATCACCATCGGTGGCGGCGTCCGACCATCCGGTTGCTTCTTTTCCGTATAATGGCGTTACCCACTCCGGCAGGGGAGGGCGGCACCATGTTCGATATGGAGAGGCGGGGGCAGCAATGCGTCTTGGTACGCGGCAAACCAGATACGCGCCCATTAGTGCAGAATGCGGTCGCTCACTCACGGAGAGTAAGCGGATGACGGGGGCTCCTGGCGACATTATGCTTGCAGCGCGAGCATTGTTTGAGCGGCAGGGTGTGCGTGCGACTACCGTAAAGGATATCGCCGCTGAGGCGGGGGTGACACGCGAACTCGTTTACTATTACTTCGAGAACAAGCAGGCCGTTATCGACGCGGTGCTGGATGACTATGTGGAGGATTTGGTCGAAAGTGTGGTGGTGTGGAACGAATCACGCCGATTTGGCGATACCGAAGGGTCTTTGCGTGCCTGCATTGAAGCATTTCGCCGTGCGCTTTATGATGTGAACGGCAATCCTCGTCCGATGATTGCCGTGCTTGAGGAGCTAGGCGTGCGCGATGCGTTTGATGTGCGTGCTGTGCGTGAGACGGTCGATTGTCTCAACGATCATATTGTTGCGGAATATGCCGCCTACCATGATGTGGAAATAGACTTCGTATATGAAATGTTTTGCGTGGTTATTTTTGGGTTAGTGGGCTTAGCTAAGATTAATCCTCAGGTGTCAGATGAGGCCCTCATGAAAGTGGTTGAGCAAACGCTTCGGCTGGATATGAAGCCACTGGAGAAGTCTGAGTAAAGGTGCTCATACTACCACTCTGTTCTGGCGTTTTATAATTCGATAACATTTCCAAAAGGAAAAATGAACAAAGGGGCTATGGAGGTTCTTTGCCGTAGTTTTTACACTAGCAGTATGGATTCATCATCCTTAGTGGAAAGCATCGAATGGGGAGGATACTATGGAGATCGGTAGTTCGAAATCGACGCGTTCCCTTCCGGGAATTAGCCGTCGTTCTTTCGTAGCATGGTCGGGGCTCTTGGGTGCGGGTGTTGCTTTGACTGGATGTTCGCCCAGCCAGAAAAGCAATAAGCAGGAGGCGGAAGCTACGGTTACGGAAAAACGATTTGAATACGACAAGGCGGTGTGGTCAGGTTGTCATGTAAATTGCGGCAGTCGTTGTCCGCTTAAGTTGTACGTGAAAGACGGTACCGTGGTGCGTGTTGGTAACGACACTGAGGGGACTGACGATTTTGCTCCCGACTCCCTTTATCAAATGCGCTCGTGTGTACGTGGACGCACTAACCGTCAGCGCATCTACAACGAGACGCGTGTTCAGAAGCCTCTGCGTCGCGTTGAGGGAACCAAGCGCGGCGAAGGTAAGTACGAGGAGATCTCGTGGGATGAGGCCATTGAAACTATTGCCTCCACTATGAAGGAGATCAAAGAAGAGTACGGCAACGATGCCTTCTATGTTCAGTATGGTACGGGTCAGCTTGGTGGCACGGTGGCCAAATCGTGGCATCCCGACAAAACAGTGTTTGCTCGTCTGATGAATTTGTGGGGCGGTTACCTGCGTCACTATTGCGATTACTCTACGGGGCAGATCAATTGGGAGCTTCCGCTGTTTAACGGCAATGCTTACGCCAACAACGAGGTTACCGACCTCGTCAATTCGAAGAATATCATCCTATTCGGCAATAACCCGGCCAATACACGCATGAGTGGATCGGCTATGCAATACCTTATCACGCAAGTTCGTATGCAAAATCCTGATGCGCGCATTGTGGTGATTGATCCTCATTTGTCCGACACCGCTGTGGGTGTAGCGAACCAATGGGTGCCTATTCGGCCTGGCACGGACATGGCATTGGTGGCGGGAATGATTCACCATCTGCATGTTTCGGGCAAGCTTGATGAGTCGTTTATCCGTGAGAAGTTTATTGGCTTCTTTAGTGATACGTTTATTGAAGACGTAAAGCAAGGCGAGCCTAAAGATACGACGTTTATGGGATTCGACAAGGCGGGTGCACTTGCCTTGTCGGAGGACTTGTCGTATGAGGCATATCTTAACGGAACGGGTGGTTACGAAGGTACAGGCGAAAAGACACCTGAGTGGGCTGCCGCTATAACGGGCGTACCAGCCGACACCATCCGTTCGTTGGCCGAGCTGTTTGTTGATGGACCGACGGCTACTATTCAAGGATGGGGTCCACAGCGCCATAGTGCTGGTGGCAACAACACACGCGCTATTGGACTTATTGCGGCTATTACGAAAAATGTCGGCATATCGGGTGGCGGCACGGGTGCCCGTGAGGCGGTGGGCGGGGTTCCGTTTAAGGTTGCCACGTCTATCCCTTCCTTCCCCGATAAAAATACCGTAGACGTATGTGTGTCGTTTTTCGATTGGTATCAAGCCATCGAGGACTACCGTTCTATGGACGACGCTACCTGGGGGGGTACGTCACATTAATGAAAAGGGCGTCACCTCTTATGCAGAGGAGCCCGGTACCATAAAGCTCAAGGCTCCCATTAAGTTCATCTGGAACTATGCAAGTAACGTTATGGCTGGTCAACATGCCGATATTAACGACTGTCTGCGCATTTATAACCTTCCCGACGAGAAGGACGGCGGCGTGCGTATGATTGTTACCGTTGACTGCTATTTAACGCCTACCGCCTTGATTTCCGACATCATCTTGCCAGGAACCACGGCTTTCGAAGAGGATGATATTACGGCGGGCGGTACGGCGTGGACGGGCTTTGTATGCTGCGAGAGTGCCGCTATCGATCCGTTATTCGAGTCAAAGCCCGTTTACGAGATATGTACGCTTCTGTCCGATAAGCTGGGGTTGAAGGATCAGTTTACCGAGGGAAAATCACAGCTCGATTGGGTAAAATGGTGCTACGAGCAAGGCGTGGAAGCGGGAGATAAGCTGCCGGCTACGTTTGAGGAATTCCGCGAACAAGGCTTGATTAAGCAGACGGACTCTCATAAGCCTGCTATAGCAAGTAATGACAAAATCGCTACCCCCTCGGGCAAATATGAGGTATTTTCCAAGCAGGCCTATAACGTATCTAAGCAGTGGGACCTTACCTGTGGCGGTTATATTGCCGATGATGGACGCGACCAAATTACCGGGCTTCCTATTTACTATGGCAGCTTCGAGAGCTTTGGTGACACAGCCACAAAAGAGGCGTACCCGTTCCAGCTGATTGGTCATCATACGAAGACGCGTACGCATTCTTCGTATGGAAACGTCGACTGGATGAATTCAGTTGCGCCGCAGCAGTGCTGGATAAACGACCAGGATGCGGCAGCTTTAGGTGTGACCAACGGTGATGACCTTATTGTGTCTACCCTGCGAGGTAAAACTCAGATTTCAGCAAAGGTCACACCACGCATTATGCCGGGCGTTGTATCTATTCCTCAAGGTGCCTGGTACGACCCTGAAACGCGTGATGCTGCGACCATTGGTAGCAAAGAGGTGCTCGACAAAGGCGGCTGCATTTCGGTGCTCACGTCTATGCGTCCGACACCTTTATCGAAGGGCAATGGTGTCCATTCCAACTTGTGTAAGATCGAGAAGGCGTAAGGGGTGGCTACGATGAGTCAGTACGGATTCTATATTAACACCGATATCTGCACGGGATGCAAAGCGTGTATGACCTCCTGTTTTGATCGTAACGACCTGGAGGTTCCTCAGAAATTTCGCAAAGTCTACGAGTTTGGCGGTGGCTCCTGGAGTCGCGACGCCGCAGGTGCCTTCGCTTCAACGGCGTTCACCTACTACGCTTCGATGACGTGCTGTCATTGTGATAAGCCGGCTTGTGTGGCAAATTGCCCCACCGGCGCTATGAAAAAAGATGCCGAAACGGGTATCGTAGACAATGATAAGAGCGTTTGTATCGGTTGCATGAGCTGCGAAAAGGCTTGTCCCTATGGACATCCCGTTCAGATGAAGGATGGCTTATCCCATAAATGTGTGCTGTGCAGCGACGGAACCGAGGATGGTGCTCCCGATCCGACGTGCGCCAAAGCGTGTCCTGTGCGTGCGATTGAGTTTGGGACCATTGAAGATATGCGCGCGAAACACGGTGAGAATCGTGTCATCGGTGAGCTACTCGACACGACCGACCCGAATGTGGTTATTGGCCTCCATCGCGATGCGAGCCAGGGTGGCAAGCTTATGAATCCACTTGAGGTTAGTCATCAAGCGTAAGCGTTCGTGCACGCTGTTCGTCTAAGATGCGGCACATAGACCGGTCTGCGATCCCCTCCTTCGCAGGCCGGTTGGCTCGTATCGAGGCGAACTGACACTGAATAAGGAGATGCGGATATGGTGAAGGATTTGGTTTTGCCCTGCGCCACGGGGCAGGCTTATCAGGCGTTGCTCGGCTTTTGCTCAACGTTGTTTTTGAACAGCCCGACCGACGAACTGATCCAGCAACTGGTGGATGAACGTGCTTTGTTTTTAGAAGAGCCGTATTGCTCAGTTGCTCCCGAAGCGGCACGCAGCCTGTATGGCTTGCTCGATGAGGCGGCTGACGAGGACGTAACTGCTTTGGCGCAATCCGTGAGGCAGGATTACGTCTACCTTTTTTATCTGGTGAACGTGAGTCGCACGTCGCCTTTCGAGTCGGTGTATCGCACCGACGATCGCACCATGTTCGGGCCCACAACGCTTGAGGTTCGTGAAACGTATCATCGTTGGGGTGAAGCGGTACCCGATGAAGGTAAACAACCAGACGACCATATAGGTTTCGAGCTGTCGTTTGTGGCTTCACTGCTGGCTCGTGACGATGCTTCGGCTACTGCGGCGGCATCAGCTTTTCTCGAAGAGCATGTATTGACGTTTGCTCCGTTTTATCTTGAGACAGTAAAGGAGCGCGCACAAACTCCGTTTTATCGCGAGGTAGCCAAGGT
>JAEWYG010000253.1 GCA_023395755.1 Actinomycetes bacterium
ACGGCACCTCATTCGTTGACCCTTTGACCTACCAGCTTCCTCTTGAGAGCGCCTTTAGCTACTTTAGCCGCGATGAACACTCAGAAGAATACCACCTCGAATCAGCCATTAGCATTTCAAAATCGTATAGCCAAGCGTACCGAAACAGCTTATTGAAGTCCGCCGTGTACAGCTATGGTGCCGCTTAAATTCTTATGAACTGGTCGCAGAATGCACTTTCGGCGGACAATCACTATTTCTATCTGCCCGACAATAGGGGCGTTGCGGCTGGTCATGCAGTGGCTGTGGTCGACTGGGACGACGAGATTTCAAGAGACAAGTTCACCAAAATTATCGGCGACACAACCTATACTCCCCAACACGACGGGGCTTTCATTGTCAAAAATTCCTATGGCGAGAATTGGGGGGATGGCGGTTATTTTTATCTTTCGTACGATAATGCGGGCACCTTTGCAAACGATGCCTGCATTCCCATTCTAACCGCCAACGACAATGCTAACGTGCTGTATCAGCATGATCCGCTTGGAGCCACCATTTCTTATACGCCTCAAAGCTCAGTAGGATATCTGAAAAATGTTTTCACCGCCACAAGCGACCAGTCGCTTACCTCTGTAGGCATGACAACCTTTACGTCACTGACAGATTACGACGTGTATGTACAGGTGGCGAATGGGAATCAACGCCATGTGGCTAGTGGCTCACACGCCTATCCTGGCTACTACACCGTCGATCTTGGCGAGGAGGTTGGCGTAAGAGAAGGTGAAGAATTCAGCGTCATAGTGAGGCTGTCCGCACGTAGTTCCACCATAAGCCTCGCCTTACAAATGTCCATTGAGGGGGATACGCCAAACGCCGCGCTATATGCCGCGCAAGGCTTCAGCTACGTGAGTACTGATGGCAAAAACTGGACCGACTTATACACACTCGGAAAAACAACTGCCTGCATTAAAGTGCATGCCATTGATGCCGCAACGTCAAACTCTAAGGTAGTGACACCGCGCAACGCAACCGCAACGACGGCCGACGCCCTGAATGCACAGGAAGTGAGCGCCATCACAGGAATGCATCCTACCGGCGCTGTCGGCGATAGCACCGTTGCCGAACTTGACCCCTATAATCCCACGGGTGGCGCGATTTCTGATCTACCCGACGACCCCTATACTGGCGCTGAATTGCCTGCAATGGTATCGCTACCGATTCAGTTTGACTTACGCAACATCGATGGACGGGGTACTTCGGCAGTTTCGAGCGTCAAGAATCAGGAATACTGCCAGACGTGCTGGTGCTTTGCAGCTATCGCAAGCGCCGAAAGCGTGCTCATGCGTCGCGATGGCTTCGTTTCAACCAGCCCCACATTGCTTGCCGTAGATGGTAGTCAGACCATTCATCTTACCAACGAGAATCCAACGGCGACGGTGGCGCTCACCGGTAGAATCAGCACACCTAACGACAATGCCAATCCAGCTGAAAATGATTATGTGAACTGGTCTTTCAGCGGAAATTTGGATGGTGCTTCGATACTGGGAACCTCAAGTATCTCCGGCGAGACCACCAACCTTCTTACCGTCTCTCAAACAGGCACGATAAACGTGAAGGCAACAAGTGCCGCCAACCAGCTAAAATCTGCGGAAACCACCATCACGGTAGTGGATGATCGTGCTGGCACCCAAGAAAAGACCAAGAACCCCACCACACACATCGCTCGCACAGGTGATAAAGCGGGCATTATGGTTATGGCGCTACTAACAATAGTAACGGTAGCCAGTGCGGTAACGATACGCATTCGCAAACGATAGCGCAGTCATTCGCCGCAGGATACAGTGCGACATAAACACGCGTTACGTAAAGATGTTACCCGTATTGCACCAATAGAAGGAAGCCGATCTAGATAAAGGTGTATAGGTATGACCAAAAACACCTCTTTAATCGAACCCGTCAACTCCTGCATTTCTTCGATCGAAACGAGGAACAATGGATACATTCACCACCGACCTTCCCGAAGGAATTACGCTTACCCAACCTTTCTCAACCCGAGATTCCTCCGCAAACGAACCAGTTTTTCTACCCGCACACTACGTCCTACCAACCGTAGGATCAACCGAGTTTGACGCCGTCACAGCCCTTGCTCCACCTGAATCAGAGCTAATTGCCGCCTATGATCTGGCTCTTCCTTTTTCAGGAACAATCATATTCCCTCAATACACTGCAGCGTTTTCGCACCTTAACAAAGACGATTTCACTCTTGAAATAATCACCCCTTCAACCCGATTTCTCTACGAAGTCGACGGTCGCGCACCAGAGGTGTTACACGCATTTAATCCCCGCTCAAGCGAAGACGGGGTTACGTTTTCGTTGCCCGCTTTATGGCATTGCCCCCTGCGTACTATTGAGCCTCTTTTCAGCGAGGCGTGGGATTTTTCGCTTTTCATTTCCCTCTGCACAACAACAGGAGAGACTATGTCGTTTCAACTATGCAGCAAACAATCTCTCGTTCACCCCAATGTCACCTGCGTACGCACGACAGCTCCCTTGCGCTTTACGGTTTCCTCTACGAGCAAGCACGTTGGAAAAGATGAGGGCCCCGGCGTGTTACAGCTTGCCGAATTCTAAATTACTCCTACTTTCGAGAAAGGATACCCAATGGCACTCCCCAACAAGCATGCTTTTTCTTGCCTGCGCGTAACAGAAGAAGACACACCGACGATCACCATAAAACAAGCAGTTGCCTTTGATGCAACAAAACCATTTACTCTCGCGGTTTGCTGCATGCTTGACACTGTCAAAGGAACACTGTTTGAATTTGAGGGAGCATTTTCGCTTGAAATTTGTGGACAAGCTCTCAAGTTTTCGCTTCAGGGCAAAAAGGCCCTCGTGTTTAACACCGAATTGTTCCTATTCACCGCAAACGTATGGCACCGCATCGCCATCGTAGTTGATCGGGAACATGCAAGCGTATATGCAAACGGGCTTTGTCTCGGCACACCACGCCTCGTCAACGATCCCGCAGCAACAGCAATCGACCCATCGTCACAGATTTCGTTGGGTAAGGGGTGTCGCGGATACTTTCACGCCCTTCAACTCTACTCCTCAGCGCTAACAAAAACTCAGCTTCGACGCAATTCCCTCATCCCCGTCGAGACAACCGATACCTTAGTCCTCAACTTTCTTTTCGCAACGCGCACCACCCACGACCTCACCGACGCACACAACACGCTCACCCTCGCGGGCAAAACTCGATTTACTGATATAACGCGAGTCCTGTGCTGCACAGAGCGTGGGTGCGTTTTACCAGTAGGACCCCGAGCTACCTTCAACCCCACCACGTTACCAAAGAGAGTTTACACCATTCACTCCAAGGTAATACCCAGTAGTCGTCGCAGTGCACATGCCACCCTTTGCTCGCACGGGGCACCGGGATCGCCGCAAAGCTTCGACTTTGCCGTTGTTTACAGCAGCGACGGGTTAGGCTATCTACAAGTTGAAGATGGTGGTGTTCTGCTGCGCTCCCCCGTTGCGCTGCCTCTCGACCATTGGATTAATGTCGCCGTTTCTTTCGATGGGTCAAAACTAAGGCTATATCACGACGGAACACAGGTAGCAGAAACAACAGCAACCCCCAGCAGAAGTGCCGACACAACACAGAGCGCCTATACTCCTTTTGTCATAGGCAACGCATTTCTTGCAACCAAAGGGCCCGCTCGCCAAGCATTTGGTGGAGCGATCGACCATGTGGCCTGTTTCGCCGAAGCCCTTGAGCCTTCTCGTTTAGCTGAGCTATCCCTCAATCCTCCTGGACTATTTACTCCCCACACCGAGCTACTCTGCACTTTTTTGGCAACGAAGCACTCGAAGCGACCACCTCAACACCCCTCGCGTTTTCTGCTGGAGCTGATTTATGTTGGTTTGCGGGAACCAATGGTTCAAAAATTGGAGTGGCCGAGTGCGACAATCCCCTCGTAGAACGTACCCTACCTACAAAAACACAGTGGCAGATACAGGCATTTGTTGAAACATGCACGGCAATGCTCGAGAATTATTATGGTCTTACTCTTCCAAAAAACCTGTTTGCCTCACCTGACGCCTCCCATATAAGTGCTGCGACAGCCTACGTAGCTGATCACGCCCTTGACAACCCCGACACGCAAGCGCTTATGTTTCTCGTCGATAGGGGGCTATCGCATATCGAGCAAACAAATGACGCGGAAACTCCTCCCTCCTCTCTCGCCGTCGAGGTGGGTACCATTATTGCTGCTGGGGCTTCTTGTTCCGCATTGGCTGGTGTTGTTGCATTTGCGAGAACATTCTTCAACACCACGGCAGGTTACCAAGTTCTCGGACGCACTACCCTTGCCGATTTAGGCGGAGGATTCGGGGTCGGTATCATGGGAGGCCC
>JAEWYG010000113.1 GCA_023395755.1 Actinomycetes bacterium
AAACCATAAACAAAACCCACAAATTATAACCCCCCCCCCCCACCCTCGAAAGGAGCGCGGAAATTTGATCGACCGAGCGGAAATACAAAAGCAGCTAGCACAAGCAGCCGAGGCGGTGCGAAAAACAAACCCTCTCGCTGGCTCTATTACCAATGCAGCCACCATGAACTTCGTAGCGAATGCGCAGCTTGCAGTCGGAGGCTCGGCCGCCATGGTCTATCTCGCCGAAGAAGCCGAGTTCTTGGCCCATGCAGGAGGTGCCTTTTATGTAAATATGGGCACACTGTTACCGGTCCACGAGGAATCCATTCCTCATGCAGCACACATCCTCTCCGATGCAGGAAAGCCATGGGTGCTTGATCCGGTGGGTATCGGCATCGGATCGTTACGCACCACGGTACTCCGCGAGCTTAAAGCCTGCAAGCCCAGCATTGTCCGCGGCAACGCCTCAGAAATAATCGCGCTAGCAGGACTTTGGGGTCTTGAAGGGGGTGGCGATTCGTCACGGGTACGCGGCGTGGATTCAACCGACGCAGTGAGCGAAGCACTTGAAGCCGCCCTTTCGCTGGCCACCTGGACTGGAGGAGCAGTGGCGGTATCGGGTGAAGTTGATCTGGTCGCCTGCACCTCAACGGTAGTCCTATCGCGTGGAGGCTCCACGCTTATGGAAAAAATCACCGGTTCGGGATGCTCACTTGGTGGCGTTGCGGCAGTATACGCAACCTCTGCCTCACCCTTCATTGCAGCGCTAGCTGCAACCAACGCTTACAACGTGGCAGGTAGACGTGCCGGACAACGCACAATATCGCCCGGAAGCTTCCAAGTAGCCTTCCTTGACGAACTCTACACCGCAACACCGGGCGATATCGCCAACAACCCCTTGACTTCCTGGAGGCATAGATGAACACCCTTATCGCCGTAGCCATCGCGCCGGTTGGAGTGGGAGACGAACTCGTGTCTGAAGTTGCCGAGGTTATCCACGTAATCCGAGAATCGGGCTTGCCAAACCGGACTAACTCCATGTTTACCGAAATCGAAGGCGAGTGGGACGAAGTGATGCAAGTTGTGAAGGACGCTACGTTCGTCCTGGCCGAAAAGGGTATTCGTACCGAGGTTGTATTGAAGGCCGACATCCGACCAGGATTCTCAAACATGATGCAACAAAAGGTTACCAAAGTAGACAACCTCCTCGAAGCTTAAAACACTAGGAGTGCTTGAGCAGACCAAACCCAAGCACTCCCAAAATCCCTCTTTACAGCATACTGGCACGTAGTTCCTCAGCACTCTTGGAAGACAGATACGCCGGCGGAATGTCGAACAGCGTCTTGCAGCCCGTCTGACCCTCCTGGCTCAGGCGATGCGCAGCACGGGCACAAGCAGCCAACACGCTACCCGTAAACTCAGGATTCGAATCAAGTGCCAACGAATACTCGATAACATGCTTATTGCAACCATTCTCGCCCGTAACGCCCGAACGAATAACCGAGCCGCCATGCGGAATGCCCACATGATCGCGATCGAGTTCTTCTTGCGTAATGAACGTTACCGTGGTGTCGTAGTCGGCAAAGTAGTTCGGCATATCAACGATAGCGCGCTCGATAGCCACCTCATCGGCCCCCTCCTTCGCCACGACATAGCACTCACGTGTGTGCTTCTGACGCGTAGCAAGCTCGGGGTTTTCGCCATTACGAACCGCCTCAAGTGCAGCAGGAACTGGTACGGTGTACTGACGCGCATCAGCAACGCCCTCAATGCGTCGAATAGCGTCGCTATGACCCTGAGAAACGCCGCGGCCCCAGAACGTGTAGTCGCGACCCTCGGGCAGAACACTCCCCGCATACAGACGAGCAAGAGAGAACATGCCCGGATCCCAGCCCGCAGAGATAATAGCAACCTTGCCGCCTGCTTTCGCAGCAGCATCAACCGCGGCGAAATGAGTCGGGATATTCGCGTGCGTGTCAAACGAATCAACCACATTGAACAGACCCGCACACGCCGGAGTCTGCTCCGGTAGATCGCTTGCGCTACCCCCACACAGCACAAGCACATCAATATCGTTGGTATGCGCTGCCATGTCGTCGGCGGAGTACACTGAAACACCCTCAGTCATAGGCTTAAGAGAAGCCGGATCGCGACGCGTAAACAGCGCTACCAGTTCCAAATCGTCATTTTGTCTACAGGCGAGCTCAACACCACGCCCCAAATTGCCATATCCTAAAATGCCAACGCGCGTTTTCATCATGCGGTGCCTCCTAAAGTCGGTTTGAATAAAAAGATACCACACCAACATTACGGGGATGTTAAGCACCCTCTCAAAACGCAAACAGAGCACGCAAGGGTCAACTATACGTCACCGTTTCTATATTCAGCCCCCAGGATCATGCCTTCTCAACCCTCACCGCGCATACCTTGAACTCGGGAGTCTTTGACACGCGATCCAGCGCAGCGATAGTCAACCAGTTGCTGTTGCCATCCTGGAAGTGAAAGGGCATCCAAGTTTCACCCGGCGACGTTTTGACCGACACACGAGCCGTAGCCTCAATAGCACCGCGACGTGATATCACCCGCACACGGTCGCCGTCAACAATGCCGACAATCTTTGCATCCTGAACGTTTAACTCAATAAACGAGCTGTCGACCATTTCATTCAAGCCCTCGGTACGACCAGTCATAGCACGAGCATTGTACTGGTAAAGAATACGCCCCGTTGTGAGCATAAGCGGATACTCCACATCAGGCAGCTCGACAGAAGGTTGGTATTCAGGTGTAGCAAAAGCCCCCACACCAAGAGCAAAGGCGCTCACATGAAGAATAGGCGTACCTGGGTGGTCGACACTCGGACAAGGCCATTGCAAGCCACGACCGGCCACTTCCCCACTGTCGAGACGGACATGACTCACGCCTCCGTATGTCGGCGTAACCAAGGCTATCTCATTCATGAGCGCGGCAGCGTCCAAAGGTGGCTGCTCATATCCCATTCGATTCATAATCTCGGTAAATATGTCGGTATCAAGGCGCGCGCCCTCAGGGCCCTCTACCGCTTTACGTACACGCTGCACGCGACGCTCAGTGTTAGTGAACGTACCCTCTTTCTCGGCATAGCTGCGACCCGGTAAGATCACGTCGGCGTATTTCGCGGTTTCCGTCATGAACAAGTCGTCCACTACGAGAAAGTCCAGTGCTTCAAGTGCACGAATAACGTGATGGGTGTCGGGATCGGTACGCACAAGGTCTTCACCGAACAGGAAGAGGCCCTTAATGCGACCCTCGATCATTGCCGGGAAACACTCGGTGGCTTTCAGCCCGCGCCCACGAGAAAGCGGAACGCCCCAAACCTTCTCGAATTTCGCCACAGCAGCAAGGTCATCTACCTTTTGGTAACCGGGAAAATCGTCGGGACCCGCACCCATATCACAGGCACCCTGCACGTTATTCTGCCCGCGTAGTGGGTTTACACCAGTACCAGGACGACCCAAATTCCCGGTAACCATGGCCACATTCGATAACGCCATGACACCATCGGTTCCCGTCGTATGCTCCGTCACGCCCAAGCAGTACAGAATGGCTGCACGCTCAGCTGCTGCATACATCTTTGCTGCAGCCACTAGGTCACGTCGATCGATACCGCAGATGTCTTCTGCCCACGCGGGCGTACAGCCCCGCACTGTTGCAGCCATAATCTCGAAACCTTCGGTACGGTTTCGTACAAAGTCCTCATCGTACAAACCCTCGCTAACAAGGTAGTTCACCAGAGCGTTTGCGAATGCCACGTTCGTGCCTGGCTTTAACTTCAGGTGAATGTCGGCCTGAGCACATAAGCCTATATCGCGAGGATCTACCACAATAAGACGGCAACCCCGCTCCACCGCAGCACGAATCTGCATGCCAATAACCGGATGTGCCTCTTCAGGGTTCGACCCCACCAACATGATAACGTCCGCTTCCTGCGTCACATCATCGATAGAGTTCGTCATTGCTCCCGAGCCAAGCATGGTCGCCAGACCGGCGACAGTAGGAGCGTGTCAAACACGGGCGCAGCAGTCGACGTTGTTAGTTTTCAACGCCGTGCGCGCCATTTTCTGAAATAGATACACATCCTCGTTGGTAGAACGCGAACAGGCGAAAGCCGCGAGAGACTCTCCCCCATACTCGTCACGCAAATCACCCAAGCGCGCAGCCACCAAATCGAGTGCCTCATCCCACGTTGCCGGCTCAAACGCACCCGTGGTGCGATTTTTAACAAGAGGCGTACGCAAACGATCGGGAGCACGCACGAAATCGAAACTAGCAGAACGCCCCTTCACACAAAGAAGTTTTTTATTGGAAGGCCCCGGTGCTCCCACGGCATCTACTACCCGGTTATCCTCTGTTATCAAGTCGATCTGACAACCCACGCCGCAATGCGGGCAGGTGGTACGCACGACATTAGTCTGATCAACGTGGTAACCCGCACGACGCTTCATTGACAAAGCACCAGTCGGACACGCTTGCGCACAGTTGCCACACGATTCGCATGCCGTGTCGTGCCAGTCCTCACCAAAAGGTGCTTCGATAGAACTGCGAACCCCTCGTTTCCCCGCACGCAAGGTATGGTTGCGCGCCGCAGTATTACACGCGCCCACACAACGCTGACAGAGAATGCAGCGATAAGGATCGTAGGACAAAAAAGGGTTGCTCTTTACAGCGGCAATACCCTTGGCAGCGCCGCTATCATGCAAGTGTCCCAACACATATGACGATGCCTCAAGCACGTCGTATTCACAACAAAGCGCCTGCAACTCGCACCTACCGTTACTCTCACAGGCGAGACAGTCATCCAGCGATCCGGTGCCGTGATTAGCAAGCAGCAGCTCCAACGCCATGCGACGATACTCAGTTAGGCGCAAAGACTCCGTTTTCACCTCCATGCCCTCACGCACCATCGTGGTGCAGGCGGGTACCGGGCACTTTACACCCTCCACCTCCACCACGCACATCCGACACGAACCCACCGCGCTCGTGTCCTTCAAATAGCAGAGCGTCGGAATGTGAATGCTGGCTTCACGTGCCACCTCCAACACCGTCATACCTGCCTGCGCCTCGCAGCGTACTCCGTTTATCGTGATGCTAGGCATACTGGCTCCTGCCTCCCTCGAGCGTTCCGCAACCAAAATGATCGCACCGCAGGCAGCGCCCACACTCCTGCACGGCTTCCTCGCGACTCATGCCAATTTCTACGTCCAAGAAATCTTTCTTGCGCTCACGTGCCGGACGCTCAATCATCTCAACGCGGCCCTTGGGCGTGCGATCGTTCTGGCACGGTGCCGGAACCTTGACATCACAAAAAAGCTTATGATGATAGCCCAAATACTCATCGATATTACGCGCAGCCACCTTGCCCGCCGCAATCGCACGTATCGCCGTCGAAGGCCCCGTCTGACAGTCGCCGCCCACGAACACCCCTTCTTTTCCTCGGGCCGTCAAATACTGATCGGCCTCAAAGCAACCCCTGTTCGTAGCCATACCGAACTCCTCAAAAGGTTCCGCCACCACATCTTGCCCCACAGCAATCAGAACAACGTCGGCCTCGATGCGCGTTTGCGGTTTGTCGGCGGCAACCGGCGCAGGCCGTCCACCACGTACGGCACCGATCATCTGCGGTTGCGTTATCAATGCCGCACAACGCCCCCTCGCGTCTGCCTCAATGGCAACCGGAGCTTCAAGTACCACCATTTCCACACCCTCGGCAACAGCACTCTCAATCTCTGCTGGCAACGCTGTCATATCTTCCTTGCGACGCCGATACACCACCGAAACTTCCGCAGCTCCTGCTCGCACTGCCGTACGCGCACAGTCCATGGCTACATTGCCGCCTCCCACCACCACAACCCGCTGCCCGGTATAGTCGGGATAGTCGCCCTCACCAATACGACCCAGCATATCGACTGCCGACACCACGCCCGGTGTATCAATACCCTCGATGCGCAGCCTTTTTCCCGCCTGCGCGCCAATAGCCACATATACCGTATGATACTCGCTTGCAATCTCACGCATGCGCGCTGCATCGACATGCTCGTTGCAGCGCGCAGTAATGGTGCCGGAGCCAAGAATTCCGCGGATATCTTCATCCAACCGTTCGCGGGGGAAGCGGTATGCAGGAATGCCGTAGCGCAGCATACCCCCCAACTGAGCGCGCCCCTCAAACACCGTAACACGATGCCCCATAAGTGCCAGAAAGTACGCGCAGGTAAGACCGCTTGGCCCTCCACCTATCACCGCCACGGTGCGCGCCGTATCTACACTACGCGGCGCCGACGGTACGGTATCGGCCGCTGCCTGATCAACCGCAAATTTCTTGATACCGCGAATATTTAGTGGCGCATCAAGCAGGGCTCGCCGGCATGATTCTTCGCAGGGATGTTCGCAGACAAAAGCACAAGCTGTTGGAAAGGGGTTGTCTTTTCGCACCCTGTTTACCGCACCAGCATAGTTGCCTTCGGCAACGAGCGCGATATAGCCGGGAACATCGACATGCGCCGGACACAACGTCTCACAAGGAAGCGTCTGCCCGATACCTGAAGTGCACCGACCCGCCTGCACATGGCTTCGATACTCGTCTGCGAAATCGTCCATGCTCTCTAGCAAAGCATTTGCCGCTTCGTATCCAATCGCACAATCAGAAGTATCACACACCATCACCGCAAGCATTTTCAAGCGCTCCAGAACCATTTCATCAGCATTGCATGACACTACCTGCTGCAGCAGCGATGCCATCTGCGAAATACCATCGCGACAAGGTACGCACTTGCCACACGTCTGAGCAGCACTCGCCTGCAAAAGAGACAACTGTACGGCCAACGGACACGATCCCGGAGGGGTGGTCTCCACCCGCCGCGTAAACTTTTCGGTATATGAAGCGAGACACGCATCAGAGGAGGCCTTCGGCGCAATCGACAGTCTAGCCAACGTTTCCTCCCTGCATTCAACACGAACGACCATTCGTTCATCATGCAATTCTAGCGTATCCGTTATTATGGGACACAACCGGCCCCCAATTATCGGAAGAAGAACCTATGTCTCTGCCTCACCGCTTCCTCATTTCGGTTTCTCCGGTACAATAAGTCTCATACCAGCTATTTCTTTGCGTCACGAAAGGTAGCGCTATGTCGGAGCACGTATTCTATGAGGACGTAACCGCCGAAGGGCATCTAATCGACTCGAACATTCTGGCTAAAATCATGAGCGGCATTGTCGAGCTTGATGGCGCCTTCGAAATGCTTTCTTTAGACATCGGACGTGGCAACGAAAACCCGTCAACCATCACCATGCGCGTTTCTGGAGCAAGCAGAGATCATCTGACGGAAATTCTGAAAGCCATTCACGAGCATGGCGTAACTCCCCTGCATCCCGAAGATGCTCGCGTGAAGCCAGCTCCAGCCGACGGCGTATTCCCTGAAGATTTCTACTCCACCACCAACCTTACCACCTTCATACGAAGGAGCGGACAATGGGTACGCGTTGCCAATACGGAAATGGACCTCGGCATTCGCGTTGACGAGCACACCCAAACCGCAGCGGGCATACCCATTAGCCGCGTGAAAGCAGGCGATTTGTTTGTTGTGGGACAGACGGGCATACGTGTGGTATCTCAAGAACGTCCCCGTGAAAAGGCAGCATTCGAGTTTATGAACTCAACAGTGAGTAGCGAAAAGCCGAAAGCCCAGATTGTTAGGCAAGTTGCCTCACTCTTGCGCGAGGTGCGCGAAAGCGGACAAAAGACTATCGCCGTCGCGGGACCGGCGGTTATCCATACCGGAGCAGCCGAGCATCTTGCTCGCCTCGTTCGCCACGGATACGTGGGGGTACTGTTCGGTGGCAATGCGGTGGCCACACACGATATTGAAACAGCGCTTTACGGAACATCTCTGGGCATCAACATGAAAAGCGGCGCTCCGGTACCCGGCGGCAGCGAGCATCATCTGCGTGCCATCAATCGAATCAGAGCTGCAGGCAGCATTCGTAAAGCTGTCGAAAAAGGCGTGCTAAAA
>JAEWYG010000128.1 GCA_023395755.1 Actinomycetes bacterium
CACTTGAAAAGGCGTTGGAAGCCAACGACGCCGAACAAGCATTCCGAGAAGCACACTCCCTTAAAGGCATTGCTGGAAACCTCTCGTTTACCAATCTTTATCGCATCTCTTGCCTTATCAGTGAGGAGTTGCGCGAGGGAAACCTTACAGCTGCTCAGGAAATCATGGAACCCCTAAAGGAAGCGCGCAATTCAGTGATGCAAGCACTTGAAGGGTTTTCCGTGTAACGCATTAATGCAATGACCATGCTATAATACTTTAAGTTATCTATCAGGCGTTTTATGGAGGTGGCAGCAATGAGATTTTCTAATATTCTCGTTCCATTCGACAAGTCTGAGCACGCTGTACACGCACTCGAAATGGCCCACGGTCTTGCAGAGGAAGACCCCGAAATCTGCCTACACATCGTGGACGTTCTTTATGTGTCCGAGATACCCCCTTCATTAGGACTCGATGCCAACCCTTACGAGAGCATTCCCCCACTTGCGGTAGATCCCGATTTGTACGAAAAACTCGTTGATGCCGCTTTGGCGCGCGAGAAAGAAGACATGAGCAAGACTATTGGTACCCTACTGGACGGTCTACCCAATACGGTGCACATCGTAGCAGTAAATGCTGCCTCTATCGTAGACGGCATCAACGATTACGCTCAAGACCATGACTGCGATCTGATTATTATGGGCTCGCGAGGCCTTGGCCTGCTACGCGGCATGCTCGGTAGCGTCAGCTATGGCGTATTACGCTCATCTGAGATTCCGGTACTTATCGCAAAAATACCCGACAAGAAATAAACGCACTTCGCCGTGTGCTGCTCTCTACACAAAAGGCTCCTCGAACGAGGGGCCTTTTGTGAGATTCGCGAGGCAAGGGCCCTTTCTTATGAAGCAACACAGTTTCTCTCCTACGTGTCGGCACAGCTTGCTATAATGCTCGGTTATGGAAACAAACCCCACAACAAAAACCGCCAGCGGACGCCCACGCGCAAATCGGCACATCGCCATTGTTACCATGGGCGTAAAACTTGGCGACGAAACGCGCGGCTACACTCGCTTTCGATTCTTGGCAGAGCTGCTGGTACGCGAGGGTTTCGAGGTTGACCTTATCACGTCATCGTTTCAACATTGGGAAAAGGCGCAACGAGATTGCACCAAGTCCTGCTATCGGGAGCTTCCTTATCGCATAGTATTTATCGAAGAGCCCGGGTATGCACGAAACCTTGATCTAGAACGTATACGCAGCCATCACGTTGCTGCCAAAAATCTGTGTGCTCACCTTGAGCGCACGGCGGGCACCTACGATCTTATCTACGCCGAGATCCCCCCTAACGATGTTGCGCGGGTGTGTGCAGAAGCAGCCGAAACGCTACATATCCCCTTCGTCGCCGACATCAACGACCTGTGGCCTGAAGCCATGCGCATGGTTGTCAATATTCCCGTAATAAGCGACGTGGCATTTTACCCCTTCGCGCGTGATGCAAAACGCGTCTATCAGTTGCTCTCTGGCGCCGTAGGCACATCCGACGAGTATGCAGCTCGTCCGGCAAAAGATCGAAAGCAGCCCTACCCCCACGCAACCGTGTACGTAGGAAACGATTTGGCAGCTTTTGATGCTGCCGCGCATGCCCATTTAAGTGAAGTAAACAAACCTGAAGGTGTTCTCTGGGTAACATACGCCGGAACACTCGGTGCAAGCTACGACATAGAGACCCTTATCGTCGCAGCTGCCCTCCTCGACCAAGAACGCCAAGAAAAGGGCACCGACGGTATACTACCTCCGGTACGTGTACAAATACTCGGCGATGGGCCCGACCGCACAAAGCTCGAAGAACGCGCAACCGCGCTGAATGCACCCGTCGATTTTCGCGGCTATCTTGACTACGAACACATGGCAGCCTACCTCTGCGCATCCGATATGGTGGTGAATTCGCTGGTAAAGACGGCCGCACAGAGCATCGTTACGAAAATCGGCGACTATCTTGCTAGTAGCAACCCTGTAATTAATACCGGATCGAGTCCTGAATTTCGCGCTAAGGTATCTAGCGATGGCTTTGGGGTAAATGTTGAAGCAGAAAACCCCTCGGCATTGGCTGAGGAAATTGCAAAATTGGCAAGTCACTCATCGCTGCGCAAGATTATGGGCGCAAAAGGACGAGCGGTGGCGGAGCGTGAGTTCGATCAGCCACATGCCTATCGCAAGATCGTGGATTTGCTGCGCACATTGCTGTGATTTTGGTTGAGCGGCTCGTCAAAAAGACGATGGCGCGTCAAAATAAAAGATTCGACACGCCATCTTCGGCGCGCTCGCTAAACCGTTTGAACAAGGAGCGACTTTTGACTGAGCAGAGACGCATTTCTTTTTCACCACCCGACATCACTCAAGCCGAGATCGATGAGGTAGCTGAAGCGCTGAAGAGTGGGTGGATTACCACGGGACCTAAAACGAAGGAATTCGAGCGAAAGCTTGCCACTTTCACCGGTGCCGAGCGCGTTGCTGCTTTCAACTCCGCCACCGCTGCACTTGAATGCGCACTGCGCGCTCTAGGCGTAGGACCAGGTGATGAGGTTATTACGAGCGCCTACACCTACACTGCTTCGTGTTCGGTCATTTGCCATGTGGGCGCAACCCCCGTGCTCTGCGACACGGCTCCTAACTCTTACGAGATGGACTACGACGCGCTGTCGTCTCTTATAACCGAACGCACCAAAGCTGTCATTCCTGTAGACCTTGCAGGACGTATGGCTGACTACGACAAACTGCTCGCTACACTGGAAAGCGCACGTGATCTCTGGCAGCCGACAACCGAGCTGCAGCGCGCCTTCGACCGCGTGGTAGTTTTGGCTGATGCTGCGCACTCGCTCGGCGCAACGTATCACGGGCATTCGTCGGGTTCCGTCGCAGATTTCACCGCTTTTTCGTTCCATGCTGTCAAAAACCTCACAACCGCCGAAGGTGGCGCCCTCGCGTGGCGCGCTGGAGCTTTCGACTCCGAGGCACTTTATCGCAATCTTATGCTCATGTCACTACATGGTCAGACCAAAGATGCCCTGTCAAAATCTCAAGCAGGCGCTTGGGAATACGACATTGCCTACCCTGGCTGGAAATGCAACATGACCGACCTGCAAGCAGCTTTGGGGCTTGCCCAACTGCGCCGATATCCGAGCTTGCTGGCGCGTAGGCGCGAGCTGGTGCAGCGCTATGAAAACGGATTGGCCGATTTGGCCGTAGAGGTAATGCAGCACTATGGTGAAGACTTCACTTCAAGCGGCCACCTTATGCTGGTACGCCTAATGGACAAATCCTCCACTTTCCGCAATATCCTTATCGAACGTCTCGCTGAAAGTGGCGTGTCGGCAAACGTACATTACAAGCCACTTCCCTTACTTACTGCCTACCGCAACCTCGGATTTCACATTGACAACTTCCCTGGGGCCTTGGCGCAGTTTGAAAACGAGGTGACCTTGCCTCTGCATACCTTGCTCTCGGACGACGATGTTAACTATATTGTTCAAGCATTTCACCGCGCTTACGCATCACTCGAGAACGAAGGCCTTCACTGATGTATGCACGCTTTGGAAAACGTCTCTGCGACCTTATTATTGGCATTATCGCGCTGCCGTTCGTTTTGTTGATTATCGCGATTTTGTCGCCATTTATCTATTTCGAGGACAAAGGGCCGGTATTCTACAACGCAGCCCGCGTTGGAAAAAACGGACATGACTTCAAGATGTTCAAGCTGCGCTCCATGCGGGTGAACGCTCCCGATTTGGTTATGGAGGATGGCTCCACCTACAACGGAGCCGACGACCCCCGCATGACTCGCGTGGGCACGTTCATGCGCAAGACGAGTCTCGACGAAATGCCGCAGTTTTTAAACGTGCTGAAAGGTGACATGAGTGTTGTGGGGCCCCGCCCCGACTTGCGTCGCGAGACCGAGCTCTACGTTGGCGATGAGGCGCTCAAACTAACGGTAAAGCCCGGTATCACCGGCTACGCCGCTGTTTACGGGCGCAACTCTCTACCTTGGCACGACCGTCTCACGCTCGACGTAGAGTACGTACGTAGCCTGAGTTTTTTACTTGATGTGAAAGTATTCTTCCGCACGTTCTACGTGATTTTTAAGCAGGACGGCGTGTTTGTGGAGGATGAAGGGAAGTAGCTTTAAGCAACCACAATTCAACTTCAAAAGCTATCTACATAGGGTCTGCTCCATAACAAGCCGTTTTTCAAGCTCGCTGCTGCCCCCTATCTCCTACCAACAACATCGGCCAGGATTGCAGCATCTTCAGCACCCACTGAATGAAGGTATAAGAAAGCCCCTCGAGCTTCTTTAGGTTGAAGCA
>JAEWYG010000153.1 GCA_023395755.1 Actinomycetes bacterium
GGCGAACAAAAATGTAGCCATAAGATTGTAACCATTGAACAACAATACCAAAAAGATAGGCACCAGGCATAGGCGAACGAACGAGATGAGGTTTGGAATAGTGAATATCTTACTACTCGCCTCTTCCGCACAGGATCTTCCCTGGTGGTTATCGCTCTTGGACATAATCCTCTTCTCTCGCTACATTGCTTCATCTGCAGTTGTCATCACGTATGGTAGATATCAGACGTAGCCTCTTACGCGCGATGCAAAAACCGGGCACGAGGCCCGGTTCCTTGCTGACAAATATTATTCTAACAGGTTTTACGTCTGGAGACGCACGCATGCAAGAGTCCTTCGCACCTTTTTCAGCTACGCTTTCGCATGTTCCGGCACCTCATAGACATCTTCATGTTTCTTGGTGGCTGGCGGTGCGTAGGTAGGTTCCATAACCAAGCACTGCTTGGGGCACTCGCGCACGCAAGTACCGCACTGCACGCAACGAAAACGATTGATAGCCCACGTACGACCCGGCTTATCCACCGTAATAGCAGCGCAAGGACACCGCTTTGCGCAAATGCTACACAAGATACAGTTGTCAACATCGTTAACCACATGTCCCTTTAGACCAGGTGGTGGTGTCTTTTGTTGAGCTGGATACTGAATGGTCTCCGGCTTGCTGAACAATGACTTAAACGTCATTTTTCCTAGTTTAAATGATCCCATCTCCGCCTACCTTTCCGTGCAGCTAATGCAGGGATCGATGGTTAGCACAATCATGTTCACGTCGGCAAGATCGCACCCTGCTAATGCCGTAGCCATACCGGCCAGATTCTGCGACGTGGGGGTGCGCATACGCATGCGCTCTAGGAACTTCGTTCCATTACCGCGTGCATAGTAGTAGCACTCGCCACGAGGCTGCTCCACAAGGTTAGCCGCTTCAGCACCTGCTGCCGGAGAACCCTTCACTTCTACAGCGATATCGCCAGCAGGAATCTTAGCAATCATCTCTTCGATAATGTCTATTGATTGCAGCACCTCAAGCGCGCGCACTTTAACGCGAGCATAGCAATCGCCCTGCGTTTCCAGAATAGGCTGGAAGTCGGCCAGCTTACCATAGCCCCCGTTGCCAAGCATGCGCGCATCGTAGTTTACGTTAGAGGCGCGAGCGAACGGCCCTACCATGCTCTGAGCAATCGCGTTCTCGTGAGTAATATGCCCAACACCCACGGTGCGGTTTTTTACCGAGGTATCCTTGAGAAACGCATTGCAGAGCTGGGCGTAGTCGTCCTTAATACCTTCGAGCACACGCTTCATTTCTGCTAGCTGAGATGCGTCCATGTCACGCACAACGCCGCCCACCTTCACGACCGAGAAGATAACACGTCCACCGGTGGTTTTTTCAAATACATCCAACACACGCTCGCGTAAGCGCCAACAGTGCATAAACAGACTTTCGTAGCCAAAAGCGTCAGCAGCAAGACCCATCCACAGCACATGGGAATGCACACGCGACAGCTCATGCCATATAACGCGCAAATACTCGGCTCGCTCAGGAATCTCAACACCCATCAAACGCTCGACGGTTTCGGCGTAACCCATGGAGTGACCGAAGGCGCAGATGCCGCAAATACGTTCAGCAACATAAATAAACTGGTTATAATCGCGCGTCTCAACCAGTTTCTCCAAACCGCGGTGAATAAACCCAATTTGCGGAATGGCCTCAATAACAGTCTCATCCTCAACCACAAGGTCGAGATGGAGGGGTTCGGGCAGCACTGGGTGCTGGGGGCCGAACGGGATGACGGTCGCCTTTCCCATGCTATTCACCTGACCTTTCGCTTGCAGCTGCCTTTGCTTCGCGAGCAGCCTTGGCTTCCATAGCCGCTCTTACCTTGGCAGCTTTTTCGGGGTCGAGCCCGGCAACCTTAGCCTCAATCTCGGCAGTCTTCTCGTCTTCTGCAGTGATCGCCGATGCCTCGGCCTTCTTTTCTTTCTCAGCCTTAGCAGCGGCAATTTTAGCTGCCTTATCGCGAGCGGCCTTCTGCTCGGGCGAGATGATAGTCATTGGCTCTTTTTGTGCTACAGCGTAAAAATTACCGCCAAAATCGATAGCAATACCTTGAATATCAACACCAAAGAGGTCGTGTGATTCATTCTCAAACACGAACGCTTCAATAAATTCATCGGTGATACTAGGAACAGCCGTCCCCTTCTTAACCCCTTTGATGGTGAGGTTTTCCAAAAGAGCATCTTTCATAAAGGAATAAATTATGTCAATGCCTTCATCGGTGTTTACGCACATCATCTGAACAAAGCGCCAACCGTCAGCTTTGCGCACACGAACGGTAGTAGCCAGATCCTCGAGGGCTAGCGTGACAAATGTCGTCTCGAATGCCATAGCTTTATGCCCCTTTCTTCTGAGCCTGCAAGGCTTTTGATTTCTCGTCGAGAATTCCGAGACCCTGCACGACGGCATCGATAATAGCTTCGGGGCGCACCGCGCATCCCGGAGCATACACGTCTACCGGAATCGCCTGATCAACGCCGCCAATAACGTTGTAGCAATCATGGAAGATGCCAGCCGAGCATGCACAGATACCGCACGCAATAACTACTTTCGGCTCGATCATCTGGTTGTATATCTCTTTCACAACTTCAATATTTTGCTCATTTACACTACCGGTAACCAAAAAGATATCGGCGTGTTTTGGGTTGCCAGTATTGATAATACCGAAACGCTCCACATCATAGCCGGGGCACAGCGCGGCCAATACCTCGATGTCGCAGCCGTTGCAGCTGGAGGCATCGTAGTGGATAACCCACGGCGATTTAGTTGCATACGTCATATACACCCTCCTTTACAGAAACGCCAAGACGGCGATGTTGACGAAACCTGCTACAAAAGCCACGGCCCAAGATGCTTTAAGCAGTAACTGCCATTTCACACGGGCGAAGTTGTTGTCGATCCATATCTCCAAGAAGTACACTAGCGCGACAACAATCAAGGCAATAAGGAACGAAACTGGGTTGCCCCAGATGAAGAACATGCCTACCCAGCCCAGGAAGAGCACATTCTCGCACCAGTGCATAATCTCAACCTTAGCAAGTGTCTTACCACTCATCTCGGTTGTAATACCCTTAACAATGTCTTGGTGAGCATGATGTGAGTACGACAGGTCAAAGGGTGACTTGCGCAGCTTAATGGTAAGGATAAACAGAAAGCCCAAGAAAACAAGCCAGATGTTCATGATGACGGGTGCCTCAAGCGACAGTACACCGGCCGAGTTGAACGTGCCAGCCGCCATATAGAACGCCACTGCCATGAACAGATCCATAGGCTCGTAAGCCATAACCTGCAGTGTTTCACGATTCGCGCCGATCTCGGCGTAGGGTGAACGCGTGGAGTATGCTGCCACGATAAAAAACAAACCCGATAACGTGATAACAAACACACTCATGAGCAAGTTTCCACCTGAGTAGAAAATGCCACCAGCAAGCAGGGTAAACACGAGCGCACACGTAATATAGGTGCCCTCAGTGGAGTTGACGGACACGTTGTCTTTCTCCAGCAACTTGCGCACGTCGTAGTACGGCTGCAGCAATGGAGGCCCTACGCGACCTTGCATGCGAGCTGTAATCTTACGGTCAAGGCCAGCCAAAAGGCAGCCAAGAATTGGTGCCACGAGGGCAAAAATAAGGGTGCCGATAAGAGCAAAAAGCAAAGACATGTCAGATCACACCCTTTCCTAAAACAATCCCGGCAGTGCCACGGCTGCCGCCGCGAACGCCACAATAATGGCAATGGAACAAATGATGGTGCCAACCGGAGCAATACGCTTCTCACCGAAGAGATTCTCGAGGTACCAGTTGCGTGCCGTGGCAGTTGACTCACCCGAAAGCGAATTCTTGTAGGTACGAGAGGCATTGTCGAGACCTACACCCGCAAGGTAAATATCGGCCTTTTTGGCTTTGTTGCGGCCTAGACCTGCGAAAAGCACAATAGACACAAGCGCTGCTGCAATGGAAGCTATCCAGAGGTTCGTTGAAGCGATATCTTGGCCAAGAGTACCGAATACGCTAAACACGTAGGGCTCCACGATAATCCAAGAGATGATGGGCAAGCAAACACAGCCAACAATGATAAGTACAGCCATGATCATAATGGAAACCCATTCGCTCTTATGCACGCTCATCTCTACGTTCTCGGGCTCGCCAGCGATGCCAGCAAGTTTACCCAACCACTTAGCCCAGAACATGAACGTGGCGGCAGAACCGAATGCCAATAGCAAAATAAGTGCTACCTGACCAGTGTCGACAAAAGATACAAGCGTGGCCCATTTCGCCACCAGCATGCCGAAAGGTGCGATAAACATACACATAATACCAAGCATCATGAAGCGAGCTAAACGCGGCATACGTTCAAACAGTAGATCCATATCCTCGATGTCGCGGCTACCAATATGATGCTCAGCCGTGCCAACGCAGAGGAACAATAGCGACTTCGCGATAGCATGGAATAGAATCAAGAATGCGGCAGCCCAGACAGCTTCAGGAGTACCAACACCAGCGCAAGCCGCAATTAGGCCCAAATTCGCGATGGTGGAATAGGCCAACACGCGCTTGGCGTTCGTCTGCGAAATAGCCATAAACGAACACAGCGCAAAGGTGATACCGCCCACGAGGATAACCATAAGGGAGGGAACCGGGCACACGAGGAAGACAGGAGCCAGTTTCACTAACAAAAAGACGCCAGCCTTCACCATCGTAGAGGAGTGCAGTAAGGCCGAAGTGGGGGTCGGAGCAACCATGGCGCCCAACAGCCAGGTATGAAACGGCATCTGGGCAGCTTTCGTGAGACCCGCGAATGCAAGCGCCGTCGCCGGGAGCATTACGAGCGTTGGATTCTGAACGCCAAACTGCAAAAACTCCAAAAGGGACAACGTACCTATCTGCAGAGCGCATATATACAGCGCAACAAGGAAAGCAATGCCACCCAATAGGTTCATAATAATCTGACGAAACGCGTTCTTTATCGCCTCATCAGTGCGCGTATAGGCAATCAGAAGGAACGAACACACTGTGGTAACTTCCCAACCCGTGAAGAGCCACACCATGTTGTTCGAGAACACAATGAGGAACATCGCAGACAAAAACACGAACATAAGCGCAAAAAATATCGGACGGCGGTCCTTGGAGCCCTCGGGCTCATGCTTCTGGAAATCTTCCATATAGCCGAGTGCATATACGCAGATGCCCGAACCAATGACGCCGATGATAAACGCCATAAGGAGAGATAACGAGTCTAGGTAGAGAGCTTGCGGCACTTCAATGCCATGCGCGAAACCAAATTCGAATACAAGTGCACCCACAACCTGGACAACAGCCAGCACGAGAGCCCATACATTCTTGTAGCGGATGCCGTAGTACAAAATAGCAATCCCAACAAGCGCAGTGACCGCGGAACAGGCGTAGTCGACAATGGGTGACGAGAATTCAAACGATACCCACGGTGCTCCCAAATAGGCGACCACAAGCCCGATGGATGCTAAGCCAATAATGAGCGCTGAGACGCCCACAATCACATTTCTCGCCCGATTGTTGCGTGCAACCAACAACACGGCAGCAACAACCAGCGGGAAAAGGATTAAAAATCCGAGCATAGCCACGTAGCTTCCCCCTTTACATAGAGTCGGTAAACGAGCGAACAAAAGCGGCCTGTGCCGCTGCGGTCACTTTAGCAAAGAAAAGTAGATGGGATGTCTCATTGGCCAGGTTAAGGGAGATTTGCTCGGTAAAAGGGGCAAACACATGATAGGTGAGTCCGGAAGCGGCAGAAAAGCCCGGGCGGGCGGTTGTCAGCCTCCTACCGGGCTTTTCTTTAAATTGTGCAAATGCACAATTTTAAGATGCAGCAGTGTCTTCGATGGAAGGCGAATAGTAAAATGAAGCTTGAAACTGACCCAACAAGGCAGCACATAGAGGTTGCTACTTACTATTGCTGGACAAAAAAGTCACTCAGGGCAATATCTTACTTAAAGCCTCCACTGCAGTTTTCCCGATCAGGTCTCCTACCAACTCGAGACAGAATTATCTACGAGAAATAACCCGAGGGACCTCCCGCTGGAGCAGTTTTGTCCATGACCAATTTGATAATTTATAACGTAGGAGTAAGGCTCCAATTCAGTAAACCAGGCAGCACTTCAGCAAAAGCTTGACATTTTTCTAGCAAGAATCAAGCAGCGATTCAGCATAAGTTCAACGTCAATCCGACAGAGATCAAGCAATAATAAAGCAAATACTATTATTATATAATACCTGTTCGAAATCGTAATTTGTTCCCTATTCTTGTTGCCAAAACCATGATAGGCTGCGCCCTATGAGTATCTTCTTGTCTGGCATATCAGCCATGGAATTCTGGCGCTACGTAGCCCAGAGCAACCTTGCAATGCCTCGGCAACGGGTGGGTTGGGGTACCTCTCGGCAAGCCGGCCCGCCATGAAGTTAGCTCGCTTACCGATCGAGGTCTCTCGTTTCTTTCCAAGCCCGTTCATCTACTCGTTAAGAACACAGTTCGACGAAGGTCTATACGTTGCAGAACCAGCCCTCTGCCTCTTTAGTCTGTCTTCATTGCTTCCGTTTCCGAAAGCAATTGCGGCAGGATTCGAATTATGTGGTCGATACGCACGTGCAGTGGGAGATTTCGAGGGACTTGCAAAGCGTGCTCCTCTTATGAGCATCGCTGAATTCGCTCATGACGTAAGGTGCATGCAAGGCGTACGAGGAGTAGCAGCCGCCCGTCGGGTTGCTCGCTTTGTTTGCGACGGCTCTCGATCTCCGATGGAGTCGACAATAACTACTCTTTTGTGTCTCCCAATGAGACTTGGAGGATATAGTCTTCCATTTCCCCTTATGAATGCCACAATAAACGTAACAGCAAGAGATCGACCATTTGTAAAGAAAAGTTGGTACGAATGCGACCTCTATTGGCCTGAAGCAAAATTCGCCCTGGAATACGATTCCAACCTACACCACACTGGAGCGACACGCATCGCCGAAGATGCCAGCCGACGCGCTGACCTCGCTTATTTGGGAATCGAAGTTGCAACACTCACCTGGCAACAGACCTGCGATGTGCGAGAAATGGATAGGATAGCCCTTTTGCTGGCCAAG